>JAFUBK010000118.1 GCA_017460245.1 Bacilli bacterium | reverse complement strand
ATGTTGAAGAAACAGCTACGGATAGTGATACTTTGGAGCGGGAAATGACGGCGCTTAAGAACACTGGTGATGTATATAATAAAACGCTCTTGACATTGGATTTTATGGAGACTAACGATGGTGGAATTTTGCGAAAAAATATCGTGAATTTTCTAACCTCTTAACTAGTAATAAATGCTTTATTTGTTAGATTTTTCCCGCAAATACACTATTTGTTAACGTTTATTTTGTTGCACTTGGAGTTGGAACTTAGCGTGATGTTCTTGACATATATTTAAAGAAGATATAAAATGTAATTAGGTTAAAAAACGCACAAGATACTGAACTGAATCAAGTGCGTTTTTTCCAGATTTAGAAAACTTAATGGTACTCAATTGGGTAGTAGAATTAATTTGCATAAAAACGGCCGCAAAAATGTAAAATTCGGAATACCACTCCAAATTTTACAAGATTTAACTATGTGTGGTATAATATAAAACACGAAAAAGTTCAAAAATCTATTTTTCTTCAAGCCAAGCCAACAAGTTCCGACAAACGATACCTTTTTCGCTAGTTTCGGCAATATCTAGGGTAAGAACGGTCTTTTTATAATAGTCCCCAGTATTTTTGAGTGCTGATAGCTCCCTTTCTCTTGTAGGCAAGTCGGCGATGCTTTGAGACACTTGGTAATATTCCATCTCTCCATCATGATTCCTAACCACAAAATCAATTTCTTTGTTGTAATTTTTTCCAATCCAGACATCGTGGTAGCGTTTTTTTAGCTCCAAATAAACGATATTCTCTAGCCGGTGCCCATAATTCTCTACCGAACCTCTCCCAAGCAATGAGCTGACTAGCCCCATATCGATACTATAATATTTTTCACCGGTGCGCAAAATATCTTTTCCGCGAATATCATATCTTTTAACTGAGCAGAGCAGATAACAATCCGTCAATGACCGAAGATAATCATCAATAGTTTTATGATCTATAGAATGATGGTTACTATTCAACACGTTGGCAATATTATTAGGTGATGTAATATTGCCGATATTGTCCAAACAGTAAGCATAAACTCTTTTAAAATCATCCATGTTGCGAATATTCTTACGCATTTTTACATCTTTTTCTAAAATTGTTTCATAAACCCCTTTAAGGTAGATAGACACAGTTGATTCGGCTCCCTTTGTTAGAAGATTTGCTACTTCTGGCAAGCCTCCATACAATAAATATTTTTGAAACAAATCTTGTTTATTATTTGAGGGGCCAAAAAATTGCAGAAACTCAGAAAAACTAAGTGGCTGCATTTCTATCTTGATGCTTCTTCCTGTTAGAAGTGTAGCAATGTCACTACTTAGCATATAAGCATTTGAGCCGGTCACATAAATATCGGTATATGGTTTAACATATAAACTATCAAGCATCCTCTCAAAATCTGGCACAAGCTGCACTTCATCTATAAAAATATAATTTTTTCGGTTCTCATCCACCTCAGATATTATTTGGTTGTATAATGCATCTGCATCTTTCAAAAAAAGTTCATTTTCTTTTTCTTCTAAGTTATAGAAGATAACCTTTTCCTTGTTTAGTTCTAGTTCATTCCTAAATTGCAATAACAGAGTAGATTTTCCAGATCTGCGAAGGCCAGTTATTACTTTAATTAAATTAGTATCTTTTACTTCTCTAAGAAGGTCTAAATATGATTTGCGTTTTATCATAACCACATTCTATCAATTCTATTCCCAAAAGTCAAGAAAAATTACAGCTTTTGGGAGTTTATCAAATAAAAGACTGGCTGCCAAATTCTTGCATAAAAAACACAAGCTGAATTCTAGTTCCAATTGCGACACTTTCTAAACTGCCT
>JAFUBK010000117.1 GCA_017460245.1 Bacilli bacterium | reverse complement strand
CTGATAACATTCCAGGAGTAAAAGGAATTGGCGAAAAAACTGCTCTAAAACTTCTTCAAGAATATAAAACCCTAGATGGTATTTATAAAAACATTGATAACATTAAAGGAAAACTAAAAGAAAAACTTGAAAACGATAAAGAAAACGCCTATATGAGTTATGATTTGGCCACTATTGTAAAAGACGTACCAATGGAAATAGACATTAATGATATAAAATATAAAGACCCAGATACCGAAAAATTAAATAAATTATATGAAGAATTAGAATTCTATTCATTTTTAAAAAAAATAAACAAAAAAACTGAAACTAAAGAATTAGAAATAAAAATAATTAAAGATGTAAAAGAATTAGACATAAAACAAGAAGTAGCGGTTTGCCTAGAGGTTTTTGGAACTAACTACCATACCTCAGAAATTTTAGGAATAGGCCTTTACAATAAAAATATAAGTTACTTTGTTCCGCTAGAAGTTATAAAACAAAATCCAAAGTTTCTAATAGAAACAAAAAAATACACATATGACGCTAAAAAGTTAATAGCTGCTTTAAAATATTTAAATTTAAAAGTAGATAACATCGTTTTTGACTCAATGGTAGCCGGATCTCTCCTTGACTATAACATAAAAGATGATATGGCTTACCTTGCTAATGAATTAGGTTATAATATTGATTTTTATGAAACAATTTTTGGAAAATCAAATCATTTGGAAATGCAAGAAGAAAAAATAGTTTCCAAACTTTGTGTTCAAAGAGCCAAATTCATATATGAGTCACAAGAATACTTAAACGAAAAACTCGAAAAAGAACAAATAAAAGATTTATATTATAATATTGAACTTCCACTGACTAAAGTTTTAGCTGATATGGAATATACAGGCGTAAAGGTAGACGAAGATAAACTAAAAGAAATGGGTGAAGAATTTAAAATAAAATTACAACTGCTAACCAAAGATATTTATAATATGGCAGGCTGTAATTTTAATATCTCATCTCCTCAGCAACTTTCTGAAGTATTATTTGAAAAATTAAATTTACCACATGGCAAGAGGAAAACAAATGGTTACTCAACTGATGCAAAAGTGCTTCATAAAATAAAAGACAAACATCCAATAATTAATCTAATTTTAGAGTATCGTGCCATATCAAAGCTTTACAGCACATATATAGAAGGACTTTCACACTTTATAAACAACGGAAAAATCCACACAATATATACCCAAAACTTAACGAGAACTGGAAGATTATCTTCAACATATCCAAATCTTCAAAACATTCCAATAAGAGATGAATTAGGTCGCACCATTAGGAAAGCATTTTTACCGGAATATGATTATATATTAAGCGCTGACTATTCTCAAATAGAACTTCGAATACTTGCTCATATAGCAGACGTTGAAGCACTAAAACAAGCCTTTAAAGACGGAAAAGACATCCATGCTAAAACCGCTAGTGATATTTTTCATACATCAATAGACCTAGTAACTCCAGACATGCGAAGAATGGCCAAAGCCGTAAACTTTGGTATTATATATGGAATAAGTGGCTTTGGATTAGGAGAAAACTTAGATATCAATGCCAAAGAAGCTAAACAATTTATTGACACATACTTAGAAACCTACCCAGGAATAGGAAGATATATGGAAAAAACCATAAAAGACGCTAAAGAAAAAGGTTTTGTTCGTACGCTTTTTAACCGTAAAAGAAACATTCCAGAACTTAATAATCCAGCTTATATGATTAGGCAAAGTGGTGAACGAATCGCTTTAAATACACCAATTCAAGGCACTAGTGCTGATATCATAAAAATGGCCATGGTAAAAGTATATGAAGAATTTGAAAAACGAAATCTAGAAAGTAAAATGATAATTCAAGTTCACGACGAACTTATATTTGACGTAAAAAAAGAAGAACTAGAAGAAGTAGAAAACATTGTTACTAAAATTATGGAAAACATCTACGCTTTAAATGTTCCTCTAAAAGTAGATGTAAATTATGGAATCAATTGGTTTGATGCCAAATAGTTGACTTAAAAATAAAATAGTGCTAATATATAAGGGACAAAACGAGGAGAAAGACTAGTAATATAAGTAATTATTTATAGAGAGTCAGTGTTGGTGGAAACTGATAATATGTCTTATATGAATCTACTTTTGAGTGAAATGAAAACATTTCCGGGTAAAACCGTTATCTATAATTAAGGCTGTGTTAGGATGGTACCGCATTTATATGCTCCTACTTTCATAGCTTTTTTATTTTAAAGGAGAAAAACAAATGGAAGAATATAACGAAAAAGAAAGGTTAGATCAAGAAGTCGAAGAATTAACCAAAAAAATCAGAAAACTTATGTTTGAAAAAAGTAGTGATGCTGAAGCTTACAAAAGCGAATTAAAAAATCTAAGGGATAAACTATTTAGAGTAAAATTAGATTCAGCATTAGCAACAAAACAAAATGATGTAGGAGTTGAGGAACATGTTAGTAAACATTAACAATATAATAGAAAAAATAACAAAAGAAAGAGATTGCCTTTTGGCCGAAAAAGAAAAAAACGAAAAAAAGATAGCTGCTTATAATGAATTTATAGACACATTAACAGCAGAGAAAAATTCATATGGCTGTGAAATTTTAATTTTAAGAGCACAAATCCGATCGCACGAAACTATAT
>JAFUBK010000116.1 GCA_017460245.1 Bacilli bacterium | reverse complement strand
GAAAGTTTAATATTTTATACAGTGAAATACATATCTACAAATGGTGATTATGAAAATTTTGTAGCTAAAACTGCAATAGCTGAAAAAAACGTAAGAGAAACACATGTTGATGCTGCTCAAATGGTAACAATTACTTGCAAACCGGATGAAAGTGTTAGCCCTTATCAAATTTATGTTGCTTGTTCTGCCTATAAAACGACAATAGAGGCTACTACCTTAAGTGTTCGAGAAGATGCTTCTGAAAGATGGGAAAAACTTTCTGCTTTATATGATGCTTCGCAAATTGATCCAGATTTAGCTAAAATTTATGATTATATTTACGAAACAGAAGGTCTTTCTGCTGCTGATAAATATTTGGAATCAATTGAAGATTATGTTAATAGTAGATCTGGAGAATATGAGGCGAAAATTGTTTTAGACGGGTTGAAAAAAGCAGAAAATCCACTTGATTATTTACAAAACAATTGTGCTATTTTTGCTCAGGGTACGGCTGATGGGCTTGTTAGTTACATAAATGGTTTACAAAACATTTTGGCAGAAAATAATATTTTATCACCAGAAGAGTATAAATCTTTATATATTCTTGAGGCTTTAATGCCTATGGAGGATAAAATATCTTATGGTCTTGTTGAACCACTAGAAAGCGGAGAATATCTAAGTTATAATGAAGAAAATTTAACCGATAAAAACGTTGATTTTTCAATTGACTATTGCAATGATTATGGGGTTTCTAAAGATGGTTATTTATTAGGGCAAACTGTAGGAAGCATAACACTTCCTTTAGCGCTTAGTATTGTTATTCCTACCGGTGGCGCATATTTTGGGGCTACCGCTTCTGCTTTATCAACATATGGAAATTCTAAACATTCAGTTTTAGTTAGTGGAGGCACGCTTGATCAAGCAAGATTTTCAGGTGCTAATGATGCTGCTGTCTCAGCGGCCGTTTGGATTTTAGGTGGTAAATTTTCTAAGGCTTGTATTGATTTAGCAGGAAAAAATATTTTTGCTGCAATGGCAAATGGTTCTACGTCTGCTGACGCTATTGCTATAGTGTCATATTGTTATGACTTAGATTCATTAGCTCGCAAAAAGTATGAAACAGGCGATTATGAGACTTATGAACAAGCTTATAATGCTGCCTTTGAAGATTTAGGTGGAATTGAAGGATTTAAAAACAAAATTATTGTAGCAACTGTAACAGGTGGATTTTATGGTATGGGACACCATAAATATGCGCAAAATGTTCAAAGTAATACAACTGTTGAAAAAACTATAACTAATGATAGTACCGGAGAGGAAGCTGTTGTAGCAATGACTAGACCAAAAGCACTGAAAGCAGAAAAAAGTGTTCGTAGTGCTAACCCTGTTAAAGTTAGTGCGTCAACAAAATTAAATACGATATCTTCGATTAATTCATACGCTAAATCATTCGTAAAAGAAGAAGTTAAGAAACCAAAAATTGTCGAATCAGAAAAAGGAATAGACGAATATGAAAAGGAAGGTGTTAATAATGACTGAAGAAGAATTTGAAAACGAAATATTATATAATTATTATACGGTAGCTAGTTATGAAGAAGAAATATTAAGTGTAGATATAATGATGTATTATAAATTGAAATTATCTACTGAAGTAGTACACAGAATATGTGTAGAAAAGGTCCAAAACGCTATTTTACCTTCTACACGTAAAAAACTTAAAATAATTGAAGAAAAAATAAAAAACATCCGTGATATGATGTATAGCCCAGAATACGAATTTAATTTTTGTACCAAGACAACGGTAAAAGACTTTGATTTACTTTTGGACTTGGTTGGGGTTGATGAGGATTATTATAGAAATGCTGTACTACGTTTATATTATTATTCAGAGTTTAAACATTTAAGTGTGGCCGAAATATTAAACATTTGTCCAGAACGAGAAAATTTTCCACAGTGGTTAGAAGAAAATTCTAGGGAAGGATTAGAACTGTGGCAAGAACTACACCCAAATGCAGCTGTAAAAGAACCAGAAGTGGAAGAACATCATATAAAATAAAAATTAAATAAAGTAAGATTTAAAATCTTGCTTTTTTATAATGTAATATTTAAAAACCTTTATCTTTTTTTTGTGTGATGGTATAATTACTTTAATAATTGGAGGCTAAGAATATGGTAAAGATTATTAAAAATTTAGACATTTCAAAAATAACTATTGATAAATTAAAAACTCCACCAACAAATCTTTCTTCGAATACAAATACTGCAACTAATATAGAAAGTTTTGAATTTGAAAAAGGTGATGTTATTAAAACTGTTTTCCCTGTATTTTCTAATATTTTGGATATTGTCAAAACGATAAATATAGATTATTCGGATGTTGAATTTGATCAAAGTACAATTGATTATTATAATAATATTTTAAACCATAGCCGCATATCAAATTCAATTATTACTGAAGAGTGGTTTTTAGAGAAAATTAAACAATTAAATGACGAAAAAATACCTTTTAATGATTATTGTGATAATATTCAGCAAAGAACAATGTTGCTATTTTACTTAAAAAATGTTGAAGATAACTATCCTAATTTATCTTTTAATCAACAACTAGATATTGCAAGTCAAATAATGAAATATGATATTGCTAATGGTTTTGATTTAATTCATTCAACGCCTGTGCTGAAGAAAGGAAAAGTAAATACTAATATTAATTTTCCTGATGCAATATTAAATATCCAAAAATATGAATATGAAGGTGAGTATTTACAATATTATAATGAAAACGGAATTAAAGTTATAGTGGCTTTAGGAGAAATAACTACAGATTCAAATGGTTCTATTTGTTCTAATAATACGATTGATGAAAGTTACCGAGAAAATTATATAAGACAAATAAGCCGATATTACTGCAATATTATGGCAAATTCTGAAAAATATTCTAAAAAATTTAATAGGCAAACTTCGAAAAATCTTAAAACTATTTTTATGGCTCCGTTTGGTGATAAGTCTTTCAATTCAACTAGTACAGGCGAACAATGGGCAGCGTATGTTACTGGAAATGAACCCGAATTTTCAAAAGTTAGTAGTAATATGATTATTGATGTAAATCAATTTGTTGGCCTATCTGAAGATATGTATCAATATATGGTAGATTCATATACGCATGAATTAGGTCATGTATATGCGTATGCTTCTGAAGGTGATGGTTTAGGTATATATAAAGATATTGATTTAACAAATTGGTGGAAAGAAATATATAATCAGCTTCCAAACTATGTTGATGATTCGGTAGGTCCTTTGAGAAGTTATTCAATGGAAACTTCTAGGGAAGCTTTTGCTGAATGTGTAGCTGAATATTATGGCGGAGTATCTGGAATATATAATCCAAATGATTTAAAGGTTATCGATGTAACTATTGGTGGAAGGCAAATGACTTTATATGAAGTAATGAGTATTATTTTGGATGATTAGGAGGGATATTGTGAGAAAAAAATATAAACTTGAAAAAAGTAGTAAAATGAGTAAAGCAATATTTGCTGGCGGTGTTATTTCATTGGCTTTGGCTTTGTCTTTAGGAACTTCTAGTGGACCTAATGTGAATCAAGAAAGCGAATATCAACAATTTTCACACCAATATTTACAAACACTGCAAAAAATGGATTATAATGAATATGATGCTAATTTTATTAACATATATAAAAATGGAAAGTATGTAATCGACGGGAAAACTTATGATGTTAGTGAGCTTTACTTAGTGGTTATGGATGATTTACAAAACCATATAATTAAAGCTGGGGATAATTTTGATATTATTTCAGGTGAAATTTTACAGGAAAATAAAACAAGAATTATTTGTTTAAGAGATACTTCAATATTTTTTGATTTATACCAAAAAGGAATTATTAGTAGTGAAAATATATTTATTGATAAGGATACTCTTAAACAATACGTTGACTCTTGGGATGGTCAAAAGCAATATATGGTTCCGGAACTGGCCGCTAGTAAAGAGGCTTCTGATTATGTTAAAAAGGCAAAATAATTGGTATTTTGTCTTTTTAAATATGAAGTTAAAGATAAAAAATGTTATGGCTATGAATTAATTAATAATAAAAAAAATAAAGTTTGTATAAAGTGTCATATTACTCCCGATTGGTTATTAATTTACAAATATAATAACGATGAACTTATATTGCTTATGGTTGCAACAGGATCACATTCAGAATTGTTTAATAATTAAGTATAATTTATGTTTGTTTTAAAATAGATGCAAGAACACCTGAAGTGGTGTTCTTGTTTTCTTTAGATATAAATGATAAAATATTTTTAATTATGTGAGGTGATTAAGTATGTTCGAGTTGGTATCAAATTACAAACCTACCGGTGATCAACCGGATGCTATTTCAAAATTAGTAAACGGTATTAATAATGGCGAAAAGTCACAGGTTTTACTTGGGGCTACAGGAACTGGTAAAACTTTTACAATTGCGAATGTTATTAAAGAGGTTAATAAACCGACTTTAGTACTTGCACATAATAAAACTTTAGCTGGACAATTATATGCCGAATTTAAAGAACTTTTTCCTAATAATAGAGTGTGTTATTTTGTATCATATTATGATTATTATCAACCAGAAGCTTATGTGGCAAAAACTGATACTTATATTGAAAAAGATGCTTCTATTAATGATGAAATTGATGAACTTAGGCATTATGCGACTTCTTCTTTACTTGATCACAAAGATGTTATTGTGGTGGCATCCGTTTCTTGTATTTATGGTATTGGTGAAATAGAAGAGTATCGTAATAAAACATTATCTTTGAATTTACACGAAGAAATAGATAGGGAAGTTGTTTTGGAAAAACTTATTGAAATGCTTTATGAAAGAAATAATATTGATTTAAAAAGAGGTACTTTTAGGGTGCGAGGAGATGTTTTAGAAATTATTCCAGTTAACCAACATTCACACGGAATTAGAGTTGAGTTTTTTGGTGAAGAAATTGATAGAATAAGTGAATTTGATTTAGTAACTGGAGCGATTATATCTAATAAGAAAACAATTACAATATTTCCTGCAAGCCACTTTGTAACTAGCGAAGATAAACTTAAAAAAGCTATAGAAAATATACGTGAGGAACTAGATCAACAACTTGCTAAATTTAAAGCTGATAATAAGTTATTAGAATATCAAAGACTTATGGAAAGAACTAATTATGATTTAGAAATGCTTTCGGAAACTGGTTTTTGTCGTGGTGTTGAAAATTATTCTAGACATTTGGCTTTACGTGCTTCTGGTGAGACGCCAACTACTTTGATGGATTTTTTTGGTGATGATTATTTGCTCGTTATTGATGAATCACATGTTACTTTACCACAAGTGAGGGCTATGTATAATGGTGATAGAGCTCGTAAAGAAGTGTTAGTTGATTATGGATTTAGATTACCGTCTGCTTTAGATAATAGGCCTTTAAAATTTTCAGAATTTGAAGAAAAAATTGATAATGTTATTTATGTGTCAGCGACGCCTGGTGATTATGAACTTCAGTCTTGCTGCGGGAATGTTGCTGAACAAATTATTAGGCCAACG
>JAFUBK010000115.1 GCA_017460245.1 Bacilli bacterium | reverse complement strand
CATAAACATTGCGACATTTCCAGCTCCTGAAATTTTAGTACTATAAACTCCAACAACATCACTAGAATCAACAAGCAAAGTATCAAAAGTATTATTCACATCACCTTTTGTACGAAATTGCAAGTTTCCGCCATCGTTTAAAATTTCTACAACCCTGTGTGTTACAACACTATTCCCATCACCATCAGGATCAAAGAAAGAAATAATATCGTTTTTCTTAATATCAGAAGCAGAAACAACCTTTCCAATAATCAAATCCCCACTTTTAATAACTGGATTCATAGAATCAGTAAGCACAATCATCGGATAATATCCCATAACGCTTGGAACATCATCCTTGTTAGTATAACTTTTAGTAATCAAAGTTATATTAATAATCAAAATAGGTAACAACAAAACACATAAAATAATTCCAATAATTGTAACAAGTCTATTACCTTGCTTTTTCATAATAAACATCTCCTTTATAGGCAACCCACCCTATTTTATTGTTATATAAATTATAACACATATTTTAAAATTGTTTTATATTTTTAAAAAAATTGTCAAAAAAAAGCATACCACAGTATGCTTATTTAATACTTATAATTTTAACATCATATTCACCATTAGGGCTACTGACAGACGCTACATCTCCAACCTTTTTACCAATAATAGCTTGTGCAATTGGAGACTCATTAGAAATTTTATTTTCAAAAGGATCAGCTTCAGTACTACCTACAATAGTGTAAACTTCTTTTTCACCATCAGAAACATATTCAATTTCAACTGTATTCCCGATTGAAACTTCATCAGTGCCAGCTTCTCCAATAACTTCAGCATTTTCAATCATCTGCGTCAAAGAAAGAATTTTATTTTCAACTTCAGATTGTTCATTTCTGGCTGCATCATACTCAGCATTTTCACTCAAATCACCTAAAGCACGAGCTTCTTTTAAAGTCTCAATAACTTCTGGTCTTTTAACAGTTTGAAGATAATCTAATTCCTTTTTCATATCCTCAAGTCCTTGTTTGGTTACATATATTGTCTCTGGCATACTCTTCACCTCAGTTCTAATCATAACACCACAAAATCTTACTACACTTTTTAATCTTTGTCAAGCGTTTTTTTCATCATATAATCACGCTTAACCTTAAACTTAGTTTCAATATAAACAATTTGCTTAGGATGAGGGGCTACTTCAATAGGTTTCATATCCTCATCGTACATTTTATCTATTGTAATTTCAAACTCATCTAGAGGGCCAAACAAAGCTACCCTATCACCTTTTTTAAAATAATTTCTCTGTTCAAGCTTTACAAATCCATCTTTATAATCAAGAACTATTCCTAAAAAATCCTGGTTTGTCACTTCCGTTCTACCATTATAATACTGTACAGACTCATCAAATGTACCATCAAAAAACTGACATATTGAGTCTCTATTTGCGCACCTTCGCAAAACCCTCTCATATTCTAAATTATATGCATAACCATCAGGATTGTTCATATATTCGTCAATGACTTTACGATATACCTTAACAACTGTTGCAATATAATAGCCTGAACGCATGCGGCCTTCAATTTTTAAACTATTAACTCCCATTTTTATAAGTTCTGGAATATATTTAATCAAAGACAAATCTTTAGTACAAAAAGTAAATGGTCTATCCCCTTCTACCATCTTTTCATCACTATACAAATCAAAGTCCCATCTACAAATTTGACTACAACCACCCCTATTAGAATCTCGATTAGTCAAAAAATTAGATAAAACACACCTTCCACTATAAGAAGCACACATAGCCCCATGGACAAAAACTTCAAGTTCAACATCAACGTTCTTTTTTATATCATCAATATCTTCCTTCGCACACTCACGAGCTAAAACAATGCGTGAAACACCTTCACCTTTCCAAAACATTGCTGCTTCTTTGTTTAAAGTAGAATTCTGTGTTGATAAATGAATTTCTAAATTTGTATTTTCTTTAGCTATTTGTATAACTGCCGGATCACTAACAATAATTGCATCAACATTAATTCTATCAAGTTCTTTTAAATAATCTAAAAGTGTCTTAAATTCTTTGTTGTGCATAGCAATATTCACTGTAACATATACTTTTTTACCAAGCTTATGGGCATAATTCACACCCTCTTCAATCTCCGGTAAACTAAAATTATCAGCATTAGCCCTCAAATTAAATGAGCCACCAATATACACTGCATCCGCACCATATAAAAGAGCCAATTTAAGTCTTTCCAAATCTCCCGCAGGAGCAAGTAATTCTGGTTTAATCATTCTTCTTCACCCTGTAAATCGTTTCTTTATCCATAAAACCATGTTCTAAAGGATATTTATTATCAATTAAAACATCTTTCATATCATCAATTAAATAGCTATTATAAACCACATAATCAAACAAAGAAAAATCATAATCAGTCACATTCAAAATATAATCTGAATATACCGTAGTTCCATTTTTCCTATCTAAAATTGGATATTTTTTTCCTTCTTTATAAATTTTATTTCCGCCAAATTCATCATTCAAAGAAAAATACTTTATATAATTATTAACCAAATGTCTTCTAGAAGTAAACATTGGAATATGGCCAAACACTAAAACAAATAATTTTGCCTTTGTATTTTTTCTAATTTCATCAATTTCCTTTTTGGTTATTTCCGATGATAAAAAAGCATATTCAACTCCTTTAGCTTGCCAATAATTAATCGTTCTATGATTAGTAGTTAGATGTTCTTGTGCCCATACTAAAGGGGTTTTAAGTTTATATTTGTTTTTCATATTAACAATCGCAATATCGTAAAAAATAATTCCATTAACAAAAATACTTTCTATTTCCAAAAGAAATTTTTTAAGCTCATCAATTTCATTATTATGAATATTTTTATTAACCAAAACAAAAACTTCATTTCCAAGTTCTAATATTTTTTTAACTTCTTCAATACTAAAAGTTTTGTCATAATTAATACTAAAATCATCAATTGGCACAATATAAGCATCAATTAAATCTTTAAGTTCTTTAGCCTGTAATAAAGAACTAATAATTACACTTTTCTTCATTTTGATCTCCTTTTTTTGCTAGGCATAATATACCATAAATTATAAATATTTACAAACTAAAAAGAGGATTATTCCTCTTCAGCTTTTGTATCCTCATCATTAAATATTTTTTCAGGTTTTTTATCACCTTTTGCAGTTTTATAATCCTTCTTAACAACTTTATAAAAATTAGCATAAACAACCAACAAGTATGGTGCAAGGAAAATATATCCAATCCCAAGTGTTACCACACACAAGACAAACCATCCAATAAAAGTAAGCGTAAGTATTAGATATTCTAAAGTATATCCATCCATCATATCAAAACTTTTTGATAAAACTTTTGTAGCTGGCAAATCTTTCTCTTCATATAAAATAAACAAAGATTGAGAAAATGCAATAGACATATAAACAGTTACTCCAATAATTAAAGTTATTAATAACAAACCACATAAAATTAAAACTGTACCTAAAAGTAGATTAATTGCCCCCATATTAGCAATTACCATACATAGTGATTTAAAAGCAATTAGCGCAAGTAGTATTAAAATTCCTACAATAACGAAGACAATAACTGAAATTGCCATATATTTCAAAAACAAATCGGTTTCCGAAGTTAAATCGGCAAGTTCAGCTTTCTTTTTGT
>JAFUBK010000114.1 GCA_017460245.1 Bacilli bacterium | reverse complement strand
ATAAATAACTTACGATTAGCCTTCTTAGTCGTAAGCTCTCCATATTTAATTAAAATAATCTCCACAATATCCCTCATTTCCTAAGTTATTATACTATATTTTAATAGTTATTAAAAGAAAAAACTGTTATTAATTAACAGTTTTAATTATTCTTTTTTTGCTTATTTATATAAAATAAGATTCCTAAACCTGCAACTATTATAACAACACCGAAAGCCGCCATATAAAGTGGTACAAAAGCCGAAGTACTTGGAACATAAACTATTTGTGGTTCGTCTTGCTTTGGAGTTTGTCCAGGTGTTTTTTCTTTCTCATAAACAACTGTTACTTCGTTTGTATCTTTACTATTTCCATCTTTACTAACCGTTGCATGATTAGGCACAACATAAACATCATCTTTTTTATATTTACTTAAATCATAATCTTTTTTCAAACTAGTTTTAATGTATATTTTATATGTGTGTCCATAGAATTCTGCTGAATTCAAATTTTTATATGTTATTGTTATTTTTTGGCCGCTAACACTAATGTTAAATTTATCAGTAACATTTGTTTCTTTTTCATTTTTTATACTAATATCATTTTCAGAAACATTTAAACAAGGTTCTAACGTATCCGTTATACTAAATGAATTATAGTAGTTTTTCTGAATTTTTTGTGGAATTTCTTGCTCAATAGTATAAGTAAACTCTTCTCCCAAACCAACTTTAGTTTTATCTACACTCTTTACTGGACCATTTAAATCAGTTGGAACAACTGCTTTTGGTGACAAAAGCATTCCTCCAACACACCAACTTGTTAAATTGGTTGGATTACCATATTGAAAAGTTCTAGTAATTGAAGTTCCTTCAAAAATTTCTGTAAAAGCATATTTAGTATCAGTAGTAGCTGCATTTTCAGTTCCATTATGAAAAATATAAGGTTTTGAAGAAACTGAAGACATTTTTAAAATATTATCATTAGTTGTATAAATTCCTTTATTGTTGTCTTCAATAACAATACCTTGTGCATTATCAACATCCCAATATGTTGTATGTCCTTTAACTTTAACTGCATTACCATTTTGATCTAAAAAGTCATAACGAATTTTTACCCATCTTACCCCAACAATTGAATTACCAATAACTGTTTTGTTATGAGTAATAGCTGCTTTATAACCTGCAGTGTATGTTGATGAGTCAGTATCTAACAAAAAGTCAATTACTGTTGCCCTAACATCGATAATTTTATTATTGTAAACCCCAACATTTTTATATAGAGCACTATAACTATTTTTAATAGAATTTATAGCCTCTGTTGCATTACCATCATTCATTGCCGCCATAGTCCAGTTATTAGCCCAGGTTGTAATATCGGTATCACTAATAACTTGCCTTGTTCCACTATAAGTAGTAGCAAGCGTATTACTAGTATCATTAACTGTGTTTCCAGCACCAAATTCAAAAGTATAGTCACTTGGTATAGTTTTATCAACCACAACTGATGAATCACTAATCAAATTTTTAGAGCCTGTGTTTCTGTTTTTCATATCATCAAAAGCCGTCGCATTTACATTACCAATAAGTAAAAAACCACTTAAAATAGTCGTTACAAATAAACCAAAAGTTTTCTTCATATCCTTATCTCCTATCTTAATAACATAATAACATCATTTTTTTACTAGTGCAAGAAAAAAAGAAACTATTTAGTTTCTTTTCCATAAAAACTTAATAATTTATCATATATTCCTGGTTCTATTTTGTTCAAAGAATTTATAGTAAGTTCTAGTGATTTTTTATATTCACCCTTATTAAATAGCACCTCAGAATACGTTAAGTTCTTATCAAGTTCCGTTTCGTTAGACCTATACCTATTACCATAGACAATTGCCATCTCTGCAAACATAGCTGTTTTCATCATTTCTTTAGTTTTTCCAAAAAGTTTTAAAGCCAAATCTCTCGCAGTGTCAACACGTGTATTTAAAACATCAATAGTAACCGGTTTTTTATCAAGTTCCTTAACAATTTCCTTAATAGCTTCACTCGCTTCTTTTA
This sequence comes from Bacilli bacterium, assembly GCA_017460245.1. Taxonomy (GTDB): domain Bacteria; phylum Bacillota_I; class Bacilli_A; order RF39; family UBA660; genus Coprosoma. Next base: position 1,432 of record JAFUBK010000114.1, on the reverse strand, counting down.
ATTCAACATAATAACTATTAGGAATAACTGGTAAATTATAATTTCTAATTTGACTTTTCGCATCTTTAAGTAAAACATTTACTTCATCTAACTGCTGGCGCGCCCTTTGTTCATCATCATGCATACTTCCAATAACATTAAGCGATTTATCTAGTTTTTCTTCAATACTATTTAATTTATTAACCAAAACATCAATTTCTTCAGTAAGTTTTGAATAAGCAAAAGTATGGTTCTTAGTATGATTAACCAAAGTTTGATAATCATTATTTAATTCTGCGAGATTATCACGAACCTCTTCCAAGGCTTTAACATCCTCTTCTTCTAGGCTATACATATTTTTAAGATCATCCATTTGCTCAAAAATATCGCTAACTAATTTATTAGTTTTATTAAGTTTATTACTAAACATTTGATTAGCCTCATCATATTCATTCCTGATAATTTTTTCTTTTTCAAAATCTGTAAATAATGATTCAAAATAATCAGATAAGACTTTTAAATCAAATAAGCTGTCTTCCAAATCAAGAACTTTAGCTCTATCCAAAACATCTTTGATCTTCTTATTAGCCTCTTCAATATTAAATTCAACATTTAAATAATCTAAAGAATAACCATCTTCAATCATTTTGTTATATATAGCAGTAATTTCTTCCATTTTTTTCGGCAATATTCCCTCACTAATTAAAACAATTGAAGGAAGCTCATCAACAACCACTTCCATATGATTAAGCATCTCTTCAACAGCCTTTACAATGGTTCCAACCTCATTGTAAGCTTGCTTATCCATAATATTTTCAAAATCTTCAAAACGTTTTGAAATATTTTCAAATTGTAATTCTACATACTGCCCCATCTCACCAAATTCAGACTTAGTTTCAAGAAATCTTTCATAAATTTCACGATACCTTGCTTTAAGTTTAGTAATAACCGCTCTACTACGCTCATCACTAGTTGTGAGTTGCTTAATTTCATCAAGTAAAAATTCAGATTGTGTTCTTACTTTATATATTTCCATTTCTAATTTTGCAATTTTGTACATTGTACTCTTATAATCAGTTTTAGCTAAAGAGTATTCCGCTTCTATAAGCATATCAGTTATTTTTGGAATTTTAGTTTCTTTAATATCATTCAAACGTTCTTGCCAATCTTGGTACATAACTTCAAGTTTTTCATTTTTAACAAAAGATTCAACTTTTGCAAGCTCTGGACCAACGGGTGCGGATGAAAGTTCGTTTTTTTGATATTCCAAGTTTTCAAGCATTTTTTTATATTTCTTTTTCTTCTTCTTACGGCTTATAATTAATATAACAATAATAAATACAATAAATACCCCAAAAAGAATTAAAGCATAAAGAATCTTACTATCCATATCTTTATCACCTACAAATATTTTAACATATTTTTGTCGTTTTTTGTATGCTTTTGGTATATT
>JAFUBK010000113.1 GCA_017460245.1 Bacilli bacterium | reverse complement strand
TTTAAAATCTCATAAATTAAAGATTTAACTTCATCATCGCTAAGCTCCCCAACTAAACCTAATATTTTTTGTTTATCTTCAAATTCAATATTTAAATTTTTCTTTAAATAATTAACCTTAAACTTTAGTTTTTCCGCAGGATTATTATAATTAGCCTTAGTATAAGCAAAATGTTTATACATATATTTAATCGTATCACTAACAATTGAAGCCGCATCAACCACTGTCGGTACCCCAATGGCAATTACTGGTATTCCCAAAGTATCTTTACTAATTTCTTTACGTTTGTTTCCAACACCGCTTCCAGGATTAATACCAGCATCTGTCATTTGAATAGTTTTATTAACTCTTTCAATTGAACCACTTGCAAGAGCGTCAATCACAATTACAAAATCAGGATTAACAACCGACACCACACCGCTTATCAAATCACTAGTTTCAATACCAGTTTCTCCCATTACTCCTGGAGAAATTGCAAAAACCCTTCGAAAACCATTATCCATTTTTCCATAAACATAGATGTGATTAGTCACAATGACTTTTGACACAACCAAAGGCCCCACCGCATCAGGTGTCGTTTTTTCATTTCCAAGACCTATCACTAAACACGTACTGTCTTCCAAAAGGCCTATTTTATGCATCAATTTTTCAAGTTCTTTAGCAAAAACCCCAGAAACCTTTTCACTATTATCAAAATCCGTAACATCAGAAAACTCAATAGTCACATAATTTCCCGGTTTCTTCTTTAGTTCTAAAGCTTTAGTCTCATTCAAAACAATATCCGTCACTAACAGTCCATCGACTTCTTTAGAAGTTGTATCAGAAATAAGCTCAACTGCCAAATCAGTTCTTACCTCATAATTTTCCATATTTTTTTCCATAATCTTCACCATTATTATTCTTGCAAAAAAAACTTTTTTTATTAGTTATTTAAAAAAATAATAAAAAAGTTATTAAAACATAAATTATTAATAAAGGTTTTTGTTGCTTTTTGACTTTTTTTTTGTTAAAATAGGTACGTATGTGTGGCTTGGAGGTGAAATTATGGCCAATATGAAAAATGCTGAAAAAAGAATTTTAGTTAATGCTAAAAAGAATATTCGTAACAATAATTATTCTGCCAGCATGAAAACAGCTATCAAAAACGTTGAAAAAATGATAAATGCAAAAGACGTAAAAAAAGCTGAAGAAAATTTAAAAATCGCAATTAAAAGAATCGATAAAGCTGCTGGGGCAAATGTAGTGGCTAAAAATAAATGCGCCCGTGAAAAGTCAAGATTAACTAAAAAAGTAAACGAACTTAAAAACGCCTAGAATTACTAGGCTTTTATTTTTTTCAAATATCTACAAAATTAATAAAAAAATATGATATAATTTAAAAAGTAAATTTGAAGAAGGTGAAATATGAAAAAACTTAGATTTTCTATTTTTACAATTTTTATTTTATTAGTACTTGGTCTATGTTATTGGTACAGGCAACCAATAGTTACATTTGTTATGAAAAATGTTGCCCAAAACACCAAAGTATCTTCACCAGAAAAAAACGAATATTCCATAAATTATAACTTTAAATTAGTAACTGTAACCAATAAATTTCACGTTCAAAACAAACAAGATATATTAAATGTTATTTATACTACATTAAATAGTGGACAAGAAGAATTTACTTTTTTTTGTGATATAAATTATACAAAGTGCGAAAACGATCTTAAATCTGTATCCGAAGATAGTACCCTACTTTCAGTAATCAACAATATGGTACACCCATATAATAGTTATGAAAAACTTTTTATTACTATCAACAGTTATGGAAAATCCACTCTTAAAACCGAAAAGTTATATAGTAAAGATGAAATAGATGCCCTTGAAAACAAAGTAGCTGAAGTAGAAAAAGAAGCCATTAAAAACAATATGTCAAATCGTGAAAAAATTAAAGCTTTTCATGATTATCTAATAAACCACACAGTTTACGATGAACAAAGAGCAAAACTCATTGAACAAGGTGATTCCGAAACTCATGAGCACAATTCCCACAAGGCAACTGGGCCACTTTTAGAAGGTTGGGCTTTATGTAGTGGTTATAGTGATGCTATGAAAATATTTTTAGATAAATTAAATTTACCAAATTACAAAATTGCCAACGATAATCACATTTGGAATTTAGTCTATCTAGATGGAAAATGGATGCACATCGATTTAACATGGGATGATCCTGTAACCAGTGACCATTCAAATGTTTTGCTTGATAAATTTTTCTTAGTAGATACACCCACTTTGCAAACATTAGACACAACCAACCACTATTTTAATACAAACTACTATTCTGAAGCAAACTAAAACTCTTATTTTTACAATAAGAGTTTTTCTATACTGTAATTATCGGAAGAACAATAGAAACCAAAGTATATTCATTCAGTTTAGATTCGTATTCAATTTTACCGTTATGCCCTTCAATAATTTCATAAGATAAACTTACTCCAAGTCCATTACCATTTTTTTTAGTAGTAAAAAACGGTTCTTTTATTTTTTTAAGCACTTCTCCGCTCATGCCACTACCATTATCCTTAAAAGAAATTACAATTTTTTTACCCTTAATCAACGAGCAAATACTAATTACCCCACCATTACTCATTGCTTCAACACTATTTTTAATTATATTCACAAATACCTGTGTAAGCCTATTATAATCGCCATAAACATAAACCTCATCTTCAATAGTATCTTTAATTAGTTTAATTCTTCGTTCTTTCAAAAGTAACCAATAATTATTTAAAACATCTTCCAAAAGCAAATTAATATCCAAAATATCTTTGTTTAATTTTAGTTTGTTCAAAGATAAAAAATCATCAAGTAACAGCAATGTCTTATTAATCTCTTCTCGCATAATAGTAATATATTTTCTATCATG
>JAFUBK010000112.1 GCA_017460245.1 Bacilli bacterium | reverse complement strand
TACTCTGAAACTTCTCTAATAACTTCAGCCGCATTATAGCTAGTAGCCACAATAACTTTCTTATTAAACCCGCGCCTTCGCATTTCATCCAAAACATAAATTCCGTCTTTTTTAGGCATAATTAAATCCAAAATAATCAAATCAATATTATCCAAATTATTGCTTATAATCTCTATTCCTTCAAGACCATCATGTGATTCTAAACAAATATTAATATTATCATCATACTTAAAATACTCCTTAACCATTTCAATTAAATTTATATTGTCATCAATCATTAAAATATTATTTTTTTTCATTTCTATTCTCCTTTACTTTAACTAATTATACAAAACATACATCATAATATCTAGAGTAAAAAATAGCTACTTTTGTCGAAAATAAATAAAGAGAAGCTATAATACTTCTCTTATTGTTATCAATTCATCATAGTCAGTAGAGGAAAGTCCAACAATAAATCCATCTAAATTATTTACTTTACTTAAGGTTGGCGCTTCGTTTTCATCAACACTGCCACCATATAAAACCTTAACATCATAATCAAAAAAACTTTTAATATAATCAACAACTTCAATTATTTTTTCATTAGATGGTAATTGTTTACTTCCAATTGCCCAAGCAGGTTCATACGTTATCAAAACCGGTAAAGTTACATCTTTAAGTCCAAAAATTATTTGCTTTTTAATAACTTCCTTGTAATCCTCTCCCTCATTCTCACCAACACATAATATCACATTTAGTCCATTTTGTAAAGCAATCTTCACTTTATGATTAATTAACTCATCTGACTCACTAAAAACTTTTCTTCTTTCACTATGTCCAACAATAACATAACTAACGCCAACACTTTTGGCTTGTTTAGCTGAAATTTCTCCTGTATATGCCCCGTTATCACCAACATAAATATTTTGAATTCCTACTTCAAACCCACTTGAAACAAAATATGGAATGTATATCGAACTAGGACATACAATTAAACGGTTTGAAATACTAGAAACTTTATCAATATACTCAAGAACGTCAGGTAAAATCATATTCATCTTATGGTTTGCAACAATCATTTTTTCCACGAAGTCACCCTCTTCATAAACTCTGTAAACTTACTTTGAAATTTATTTTTATTGGTTTCAATAGCTTTATTATAAACATCCAAAACCTTTTCCGCAAAATATTTTGAAGAATGCATCTCCGCACTAGATTTTGCCCCTATAGCAAGTTCTTTTTGTAACTCTTTATTTTCTAATAATTTAATAATAACTTTTATACATTCTTCCTCGTCATTAAAAATAAACCCATTCAAATCATTAATCACTGTACTATTAAAGCTTTCATCATTAATGCATAATGCCGGCAAAGAAGCCGCCATTGCTTCAATAACCGTAAGTCCCTGAGTCTCAGATGTTGAAGCCGTAATAAATCCATTCGAAATTTGATAGTAAATAGGAATATCCTCCCAAGGTACTTTACCAGTAAAAATTACATTCTTATCTGTCCCATTATCTTTAGAAATTTTTTCATACTTTTCTTTATCTGGACCATCGCCAACAACAAGAAGTTTTAAATGCGAATAATTTTTATATAATTTTTTTACAACACTTAATAAAAATTCAACATTCTTCTCTTCAGCTAGTCTTCCTACAAATATTAACACAAAGTCTTTTTTAGAAAATCCAAGATATTTTTTTAATTTATTGATATCAGCACTAGAAATATTTTCATTATAAAACATTTAAATTTAAATTCCT
>JAFUBK010000111.1 GCA_017460245.1 Bacilli bacterium | reverse complement strand
TATTTTTATTTTTAAAATACCATTCGATGAATTCTTCTTCACTTTCAACGTTAATGGTGTTTTTATCTTTATTTAAATTTTCTAAGCCGAAAACTATTTTATATTCTTTTTCCATACTTCCTCCATTAGTATTATATCATAATTTTATTTTTTGTTATTTGGTTTTTCCATAATCAATATTGACGTAGGAATAAAAAGATAAAATGAAATTATAATAAGGCTTAGCCCAGATAATTTTGTGGCTAGCATTGGCAGTGGAGTGACTAAAAGTACAGTTGTTAATAAAAACGAAATGACTGCAAAAATCAATTGATTTTTTTCTTTTTTTTGGCAGTACTGTTTGAAAAATTCAATTCCATATAAAATAACATAAAGTGAAATAAAAGATGGAATAAAAGATGTGAAAATTCCATAGTGATTTAGTGTAAATATTGCCATCCACAAGTTAATAAGTCCTAATAATAAGTTACTGAAACGATTTTGGTTATATTCTTCAATATAGAAAAAACTAAAAATTTGAATTATGCTTATTAACAAAAAGGTTGTACTAACTATGCTATTAAGGCTATTTAAAGTGCTATTATTTGAAAATAATATTATAAATCCCAAAATAAAAAATAGTAATGATAATGGCAAAGACATAATTGCGCTTTTTTTGTTCATAAATCTCACTCCATTTTCATGATAATTATACCTGTAAGATAGTAAAAGGTCAAATTGACTATGCCTTTTTTTGATGTTATAATGTTTTTGCATGTTAGGAGGGACAACGTGGTTATTGTTGATTTTATATTGCATTGTGATGAATACATTGGTCAATTTATTAATGACTATGGACTTTTTGTTTATGCGATTTTATTTTTAGTGATTTTTATTGAAACTGGTTTGGTGGTTATGCCATTTTTACCGGGAGATTCTTTAATCTTTGCGGCTGGAACTTTTGCCGGAATGGGTGAGCTTAGTTTTTGGACTTTGTTAATTCTTTTGGTATCAGCTGCAGTTATTGGTGATGTGGTTAATTACGAAATAGGAAAACATTTTGGACGGAAGCTTTTAAATAACAAGAAATTTGTTATTGTTAAACAGGAAAATTTAGATAAAGCCGATGCTTTAATCGATAAATACGGAAGTTTTGCGGTTTTTATTAAACGATTTATGCCTATTATTAGAACAATTGTGCCATTTGTTGTTGGAATGGGAAAACTCGATTATAAAAAATTTATGATTTATAATGCTTTAGGTGGAATTTGCTGGGTAGTTTTATTCTTATGTCTGGGATTTTTCTTCGGAAGTATTCCTGTTGTTGCAGATAATTTTACAATTGTTGTGCTTGGTATTGTTTTCTTATCTTTATTACCAGTTATTTATGTTTTTTTAAAAGAAAGATTTAGTAAAAAAAATTCTTCTTAATGAAGAGTTTTTTTGTTTAATAAATAGTTTGTTAAAATTATAATTATGGCAAATACGCCTAAAATTAAACCAGATATAGATATTTGATGACCAAGTTCGTTACTGATGGTACTTATCATAAATGAAATATTGTACTTATCTAAGACGCTTGCTATTAGATCACCAATAATAAAGCCGGTTCCTATTACAAAGAGTGCAGCTATTAAAATAGGTGTTCCTACATAAAGTAATAGACCATTTTGCTTGCGTCTTAATATTGTAATTAGTACAAGTGAAAGCAGGCTGGTGAGTATACAAATTATTCTTGTTTTAGTTGAAAAAACAATTTGTATTTTATTAATTTTTTTTATTCCTAAAAAATTAATTAGGTCTTTTGTGCTTGGCAAGTTGTCTAAAATTTGGCTGCTTGCATTTTTCATTCTAATTAGCAAAACTTCTTTTTTTGAATCACTTATTTTTGTATTGGTTTGTTTTATCCATTTGTCGATGTTATTATCAAGTATTTGACTAAATTCTTCACTAGTAACTTCGGCTAATTTTTGATTGTTTATAATATAATCAGTGGTATTGCCTAATATTTTTCCAAGATACGCTTTTACTTCTTTTGAATTGAAAATTGTATCTACTAATTCTTTGGGAATTTCATGATTTTCTGCTTCATTATATGCGGTATCAATGATACCAGATATTTCGGCTTTGCTTTCAGAAGTGGCTGAACTGTTTTTGATTTTATTTATTTCATGAACAACATCGATGTTGTTTAAGTTTTCTTCCATTTTATCCACAGTAAAAAATACACTAATATTTGTTATTAAGAAAAGCATAAATAAGGAAACAATAAGAGTTATAGCGGATAAAGTTGCGAAAAAATTTTTAATAATAGTCACTTCCTTCCTATTTTGTTATATTATAGCAAGCAAGTCTTTTTGTGTCAAAAAAAGCGAGTTAGCTCGCTTTCCAAGGGTTATTGGGATCTGGATCGGTTGGGTCCCATCCTCTATTCGGACTATTTGTATCTATTTTAGGAGTTGATGGCTTTTCTATTCCATTTAATGGACCATCATATATTTCAACTTGCGTTCCTAAAGGGCAGTTGTCATAAATCCATTTTGCGTCTTCTACTGTTAACCTAATACATCCCAGTGATCTATGATTACCTAAAAGGTTATATTCCCAATACTCTAGCGAATCTTTTGTTTGCTTTGTATAGGGTACTGAATGGAATAAAATTTGGCCAGTTATTCTTGTGGAATATTGACCCCATACTGGTCCTATTAAAACTTTCCAAACATATTTTTGAGATGTTCTAAAATTACCCAATGGTGTTTTTGTACTGGCAGATGCGGTAAATACTTTTACTAAGTTTGAGTATTGACCATTTTCTATACCGTATACTAAAACAACGTTATTACTACGGTTCACTTTGATATAATAAGGATACCCAGATTCAGCTACGACGGAAGTTGGATTTTTTGGTGTTTGTTGTTTTTGAACAACTTTTTTATTTACAATTAAAAGAAAATCTTCTTCGGTTTTATTATGACTTGAATCTTCGGCGATGTATTTTAATTCATATTGGCCAGGTGTGTTAAAGTCATAGTCTCCTCTTATGGTAGCCGTAATTTGTTCATTTGAGTTATCGGTTACTTTAACATCTTTTAAAAGATCGATGTTAGTTCCTTCGGTAATTGTTATTTCTTTGGTATAACTTATTTGAGGTGGAACTGTGTCTTTTACTAAAATTTTATATTTATATTTAGATTGTTGTTTTAATATATTTTGTAACTTTATGGTAATTTCGTGATATCCTAAAGTACTGGAATCTAGTTGTTTATTTTTTG
>JAFUBK010000110.1 GCA_017460245.1 Bacilli bacterium | reverse complement strand
CTTTTTTGATTCTTATTACATATCTATAGGTTCCAGTTTCGGTTCCTGATGAAAGAACTACATTTATAGTATTGGATCCATTTGCAACACTAAAGTTATAGGCTCCTGTATCATGAGTTGTACTTCCATTAACACTACTTAATCTGTTAGTTATTTTTTGGTATCCATTACCGATTTTTTGTTGAAGTTCAATGGTTGAAGTGTACCCACTTGTGTCGGCTGATGTATAATTTAAACTTAAGGTTTTGTTTAAATCTTTGGCTTTTAATAACTGACTGCCCGTACCAGTAATTTTAAGTGATGGGATAGTTGTTTTTGTATTTTTAAATGTTGCTGACTTAGTCAAAAGTTTTTCTCCCATCATTGGGCTAGTGGCATTTGCGGTAGCTGATGCCCAAAGCTCAAATGTTAGATTGTATGTGGTTTCTTTAAATAGTGATGAAGATAGATTAAGGGTTACATTTTTATTATTACCTTGAACATCATCTAATGGTAAGATAAATTTGTTATCACTATTTAAGTAATATTTTACGCCTTCTAATGACATATTTGAATCATTAGGTAAATTGTTTCCATATATCACTAATGACAGTTTTCGACCATTATATTTTGATTCTTCTCCATTTGGTGCGGTCATTGTATACCCAAGATTGAAATCTGTTTGTAAATTAATATTACTATCCAAGGTTAAGTTAAATACTCTTTTACTTACAGTAGTAAAATTTAAAGAACTATTTAAATCATCAACACCATTTCCTTTTATGTTTAGTGAGACATTATAGGTATTAGTAGTTAAGTTTGAAGCTTCTACGTTTGTAAATGATATGATTAAAAGCAATTTTTCGTCGATATTTTCGGAATTTGTGTAATTTGTATAACTTTTGTCAGAAGCAGTACCCATTTTAATAAAACTACTAAATGGTATTTCGGTTTCTGATCCTGTTACTACATAATACCAATAGCTTATGTTGCTTGAGTCTGTACTGTTGATTAATTTTAAAGTCGTTCCTTTAGGCAAAGTTTTTGATAGTTTTATGGTATGATTACCATATAAACTCGGAATGTAACTAGTTACAAATTGTAAGGTGGCACTTGAATCTTGACTGATGGTAACTGAATCATTTACCTCATCAAATAAATTATATTGCTCGCCAGCCGTGATTGATGAGGTTGGATCACTTGCTTCTGAAAGTTCTCTATTTATGTTGATTTTTTGTTTTAATATAACACCATTATCTGTTTCATAAGTAATGATTATGTATCTTGATGTATAGTTATCGGTAAAGACGTTGGCATTATATATTTTATAAGTAAATAGTGATGTGTCTAAACCGGTTCCAACAAGGGTATTTTCTTTAACATCTTGTTCAGAATAGTTATTGACTGAAGCTGTGATGGCAAACGTCCTATTTGAATCATTACTACTCATATCAGTGTTGGCTAGAATATAACTTTTATCTTTTAAAATTACATTGTTTGTTTCGATATTTGTAATATAGTAATTTTGGGTGTTTTTAAATTGAGGTAAATCGTCACCTACAGTTAATGTAGTATAGTTACCTTGAGATGCTGACATATCTTTAGCAGCAGTTAGAGTTATTTCATTTAATGTTTTTTCGTAATTGATATATGCGGTTACACCATCGGTGTTGAAGTTACCTGAAAGTTCTCGACCGTTGTTAGTGTATTTATAATATCCAGCACTGTGGAAAACATAGGCCATACCAGCATCTTCGTTGTAGGTGTTGCTATTATATTTTAATTTTACTGATACTACAGTACTACTTCCGTTTGGAATAATGTCGGTTTTTGGTTTTAACCTAATTATTGTCGCATCACTTATATTCAGTGATGAATCATTATTTATATCATTTTCGGTATACCAAGTTGTAGATTCACTTAAAGCTGTATCGTAGTCCATCCCTTCGCCAAAAGCGTATTCAATGCTGTAAATATCGCTGCCCGTAATGCTAGCTTTTTCAGTTAAAACCAAGTCAAATGGTTTGGTGTCTTTTATTAAGTATTCATCTGTTCCGGAGGTGGTTTTGGGAATTGGTATGAAATAGATAAAGTCTTCAGCTGAACCACCACTCAAACAGTCTAACTGTAATTTATAATTTACAATATCATCTTTTGTCTATAGATTTCCTAAATTACTGTCGTCACTTATTTCTCCATTTGATGTTACTGATATACTATCTTGGATTTCAAATGTTGCGGTTTGTGGAGTAATTTCAAAGCCGGCAACTTGGTTGGTTCTAACTCTACCTATTATTTCTGTTTTGTTTCCATTTTCATTAATATCATAAGTGTCAGCACTTCTAGCCCATGCCCACGCTCCACTAGCAGCGTTTGTCTGGCTTGTTGATGCGACAAACGTACTATCAACTAAATTTATTGTTTGCTGATTTAAGTAATAAGCAGTATCAAGTTGCATTGAAAAGTTTAAATATGATCCTTCGCTTAAGGCTCCGCTTCCATTTTCGATGGCATAACCAACGACAACATCTTCTGGTAAATAAATGCGCCATAGTACTTGTCCGTCACTAGTTGGTGTATTAGTGATTGAAGTTGGTGTTACTTTGTTACTGGTACTTTTTGTATAAACATTGATACTTTGTTCGTTGATACTTACTCCTTCTGGAAGAATTATTCCAAGAACAATATCTCTTAGCCAAGTACTGGTTCCATATGGATAGCTACCTACTGATACTCTTCCAGTTATACCAACACTATTACCTGCAGAAACACTTGTTTTATCAACTTTCATTGTGTCTATACCATAAGCATTGGTACTTGTCGATGAAAGTGTAGTTGTTGTGGTTGCTGTTTTTTTAGCAAAGTTTGCAGAAGTCATTTCGGTGGTTGATGTTACTTTGGCATTATGTGTCGCTGATGGGGATATATACCCCCCAAATGTTCCGCCACTTGTAAGAGCATTACTACCGGAATTGGCGTAAAAATATGTTGATGATGCTAATGATGTTAGCGAGTATTCGATTGTTTTGAAATAATAATTTCTTTGGGCAGCCGGTAACTGGCCTCTATAAAATGTTATACTTTGGTTTGTTGCTGTTTTTTTGTTATAGTAACTTGTATTGTTTAAATTATAAGTCCACTGACCGATGGCCCCTTCTGCGGTTTCGGTTACTTTATTACCTGAACTATCTAAATATACTCGTTGTCCATCTTCGTCGACTAGAGTATATGTTATATTTACTGTTTGGGTTTTGTTACCTACTGGTACTCTATAAGTTGTAACTTTTATTAAGTTGGTGTTAGCTGTATCAAAGGTTACTTTAAAATTCTTTTGTTCACTATCTGCAGAGCCTGAATTACGAAGCATAAACCTACCAAATAAAGTTATCGCGTTATTTGGTCTATCTTTAATCGTAGTTGTGTTGTTACCACTTGATAGTGTTACATTTTCATCGGCAGTTGTTTTATAGTTAAATGATGGGATAATTCCTGTTTTTAAAGTTTTCATATTCCCATTTTTGTCGCTTACTACTAGTGATTGAGTTCCTCCAGAAAAAGTAAAAGCGGTAGCTGTTGATGTTTTTAGTTCTTCTGGAAATGTTAGATATAGCGAGTAGATAGTGTTATTGGTTGAAAAATAAATATTGTGGTATGTCAATGTTATTTTTCCGTTGCTGATATTGCTTGTATCGACATCAGCTATATAATTTCCGTTATTTATTCTAGTAAGGTCGACAGTTTGGTAATGTTTTACACCGCTTGTGTCGGTGTAAGCTGGCAATGTAAGTTCATACCTCATAGTTTCATAAAAGCTTGTTTCTGCTACTTGCGTTGTTGTAATAATAGTTGGGTAATATGTTGCGGTATCTTTTGTAAGTAAATTGATTGAAGAGTCTGTGTATGATGTTCCATTTACTGTTGTGTGATTATAAATACTTGATATGCCAAAAGCTGATGACGATGTAGCTTGATTGATATATAAGGTTTTTAATATTTCTCCTGTTGTTTGGTTGGTCAAGACTACTTCTATTGGATTTATGCCATCTTTGGTTAATTTTGAATTGGCAAGCTTGTCCCATAAAAACCTATCATATCTTAATTCCATTTGGATGGTTCCACTAGTTACTCCTGATTCCATAGTGTAGGTAAATGTTCCACTATAGTCTTTTAAGGCATAGGTTGTGGCATTATTATTGGCTTTAATGCTTGCATTTTTGGTAAATTCGACATTACTGTATCCTACTGGCGTGCTTAAACTACTGGTTACTGCATAAAACTCTTGGGGTAGTTTTATTGTAACAGTATAAGTGTTGCCATCAGCGGGAACTGATGGGTTTATTTGGAGATATTTACTAGTATCATATAGCCATCCAGAAACAGTATTACCACCTTCTGTAAGTGGGGTCCCTGTTCCACCGCTTGCGTATAAACTTGAGTCATACAATGTGGCATCCATGTCATAATTAGGTGCGGCTGATGCGACAAAATAGCTAATAGGAAATACTGTTAAAAACATTATTGTAAACAATAATTTAATTGATATTTTTCGCATCTAATCACCACCTTTTTTATTATTTTGTTATGGTAAAATTTGATTTTGTATATACTGTACTTGGTACAGATTTAAAAAACTTAAATGTGTATTCACTATTGTTTTGCAAATTTACTGTGTATGCGTTTGCATTTGTTTGTTTATCATAATTTTTAAAATAGGGATCTGTGTTATCTGGGATAATATTTTCAGGGAATGTTATGGTAGCATTTCCTGAATAGTCCTTTGTTGTTACTGTTAGCTGGACTATTTGACTATTTTTTATATCGGTTACACTATATTCGATATTGTCATTTGTTGCCTGCAGATGAAAATTTGCAGTTAAGATTTTGTGATAGGGTTTGGTGGCTACAGCGGTAACAGTATATGAGCCGGCATCTAAATTATCGAATGTTATTGCTTTATCGGTTTTAACATTTTTGGTTAGAGTTCCGGTTTTTTTGCTTACTTCTGCCCCTGCTGAATCCGTAAGAGTTACTTCGTAATTTATGTTAACTTCTGAAATTCTTAATTTATCATCGTAGTTGTTTATATTTATAGTTATGCTATCGACGCCATCTTGTAATGTATAGTTTTTAGCGTTAGTACCACTTGCTATTAATAAGTCACTATTAAAGTAAAAGGATTTGGCGCCATAAACTAATTCGTTGTTGTTTTTTAATATGTACATTGCGCTTACGCCGCTAACGAGAAATAGTAACAAGATTAGAATTTTATATTTTTTTTTGACTTTTCGTTTCTTCATATTACTGCAGCACTACCTTTCTATTAATTTATTTGAATTATTTCAACTTTAACTCTAATATAGTCTACTTCTAAAGCGTATGAGGCATCATTTTGATTTTCAGGCCAAGTTATTTTTAAATAATACTGTGCAGATTGTTCAACTCCGGCATCAAATTTAAAATTCGCATCTGTATAATATCCGTTTGTTTCAGAAATTGTTTCGGTACAGTTTGAATCTTTACAAAGTTGATATTCAAATGGGATGTTATTTGATCTGTCTATAGTAAATTTATAAGTTTGAGCAACTTCGCAAACTTTATTTTCTGATTTGTTAGTAATAACAAAGGGGACGATATCTGTACTTCCTGGTTCAGACAAAAGTGGGGATGTAATATCAATTATGGTATCGCTAGCCATTAAAGCAACTTTTGCAGTGTCATCATTAGCGGAGTTGTTTATATATTTTGCTTGAATGTTGCGTCCTAAAAGCGATAAAGCTAATAAGAACAACAATATTATTAATGGTAAATACTTCTTATCCAACTCACTTCACTCCCTTATTATCTATCTTATATAATAATAACATATTTTGGGCAAAAATTAAAGGAGTTTTGTCCTTTTATGTCGATATTTGTATTATTAAAAATTAAATTTGTTTAATGTTTTAAAATATGTTACTATAATAATAGGTGATAGTATGTACGAGTATAAGATAACGATTAATGATAGGAACTACGAATTTGTATATAAAGACGGGAAAATGCATTTGCTTAGAAATGAAAATGGAAATTTTTCTTTGGTAAATTTAAACCTTATTAAAACTGATGACAAAGAAAGGCTTTTAAATTATACGATCGAAGCTATTTTAGAAGTTGTGAGAGAAAAAATTACAGAAAAAATTGAGCATAATGAGTATAAAAATACTCAAGAAATTCAAGAAGATATTAAAAATATGGCCGCTTCTATTAATGTTCCTGAACTAGCTGGGGCGATTAAAAATGAAACTATTGTAAATAGTAGTCAGGCCGAGAAACTTGCTGAAGATATGAATAAGGTTTTTGCTGAAAGTAATAAAACTGTGGAAAAAAAAGAAGAAATTGTTAAAGAAAATATTGATGTTAGATTAGAAACTCTTTTTAAAGAAAATAATATTACTGAATATGATATAAACACTAATGCAAATATTGTAGTTTTTTATAAAAACGGAGTACCACACACTATCAATAACACTGATGGCAACCGTACAATATATGAAGCTATTTTAAATGAAATAGAGCTTGATAAAATTGCTTCTAGAGAAGATGTTGATAAAGCTATTGAAAAATCTATGGAAATTGCTGCAGAATTTCAACATTCGGAAAACAAAACTATTGATGTTTCTAGTTTAGAAAACCCAGCAGCTAATGTAGCAGAAAATATCAAAGGTTATTATAATCCTAGTACAATGTATGGGGTTAATATGGACAAAGCTATAACTGACGATCAAATGTTGCTTGCTGATTTTGGTGAAGGTTTAACACCAATTAATGTTGCTAATGAAAATAATGTTGCTGATAAAAAAATCAGTGTTGGCACGGAAAAAGCTATTGATAATAACGGGGATGTTACCGCACCAACTACTACTGTTAAAAACGAAAACATTCAAAAAGATTTAAATGATGAGGCGTTGGATAAAAAAATTGCTGATTTACTTGTTAAATGTTTGAATAACGAAGAGCTTGATTCTAGTGAAAAAGAGTTTATAGAATCATATAGAGATGATTCTTTGTTTTATAAATTGTCAGTTAAGTCGCAAGAAAATATGACTCAACTACTTGAATATTTAGATAATTTGCAAGTAGAATACGATGAGGAAATGGGAATCGAAAAAGATAAAGCTAACGTTAAAACTTTAGGAGAAATGCCAAAACCTAATTCTAATGACACTTTAAGCACTTTAATTATTGTATTGGCAGCTATTTTAACAGGTATTCTTTCATTATTACTTAATACAACATTTTAAAAAGCCAGGTTTTTCTGGCTTTTATTGACTTTTCCTCGATTGTTTAATTAACTGATCGGTCATGACAGTAGCGCCGGCAGCTAAAATTCCTTGAATTATACTATACGTTATCGAATCTCCGCCCATAAATATTGAAAAAATAATCGATATAGCTAGTAAAATTAAAGGAATATACTTATTTTTTATTAATGTTGAAGTTTTGATTATATAACCAATTATGTATAATGCTGGAATTAATATTGTTCGGCTATCTGTAATATAACCTACTATATCCATAATATCACCTAATTAATTATATTTAAGAGAAATTAAATTATGAAAAAAAGCAATTTATCATTGCTTTATTTTAATCCTGCTTCTTTAAAGAAGGCTTCCATTTCGCTTTCGTCATCGGTATACCCGCTAAGTTCAGCGATAACTTTTTTATCTTTGACTGCTAATGTAAGTGGTGTTCCCCAACTATCGTTTTCGTTAAAGTATTCTAGTGATGAAAGTAATGAATTGAATTCGTTTTCTTCCCATTTGTCATATTCAATGATATAAATTGGAAGGGCGTTTTCACCTACATATTTGTTAATTTCTGGTTTGAACTTTTGGCACCAACTACAAGTTGTTCTTGCAATAATAACGGCAAAAGTGTTGTCATTTTCTAGCAAGCATTGATATTGATCATAAGTAATTTCACCCAAATTTTCGTAATCCGCATCGCTTTGAACATTGCAAGCAAATTTAGCTATATTAGCTTCATCAGCAAAACTTTTTAGTTCATCAAAAGAACTTAAAATGTTTTCTTTATAAGCAGTAACCTTATTACTACTTATAGCTAAAATAACGTCTTTTTCAAATGAATTATCGCTATATTGTAAAGCTTTTTTGGCTTTGCTCAATTCTGATTTTGATAATTTTTCTGTATCAAGATAATAAATTACTTTGCCTATTTCACTGGCTACTGCGTTTAATGTTGTTTTTTCTTTTTTTGATAAATCATCAGATACTACTAGGGCATTTGTACTTGATAGGTTACTTAAACATTCATATTGTTCATAATTTACTTTTCCTAATTTGTCGAAATCACTATCTGCTTTAACATTGCAACTACAAGCTTTGTTTGGTTTTGGCCATAAGCTAATTAGTAAAATTATAACAACTATTAATATTACCAATCCAAAAACAGCAAGCAGTCTTTTGTTTTCGTTCATAATTATACCTCCTTTATAATCATAACATATTTTTTATAATTTATCTATTTTTTGCTTTGTTTTTCTTAATTTATTTAATGTTTCTTAATTTTTCAATACGATTATATGTACTTGGGTGAGTACTCCAGATTGAATCTCTTTCTTTTCCTTTTAATGGGTTTACTATAAATAACGATTCTGTGGCTTTGTTAACTTGCATCGGAAGGTTGTCGGCCT
>JAFUBK010000109.1 GCA_017460245.1 Bacilli bacterium | reverse complement strand
TTTTGATCAATACCATCTATGGTTTGATATTCGTGAAGAAGATATAGAGCAGCTTTTTCGCCAATTCCGTTTACTCCTGTAATGTTATCAGAAGAATCCCCCATTAGTGCTTTTAGGTCTATGATATTTATTGGCTCAATACCGTAATCTTCTTTAAATGTTTCTTTATTATAACGAATATAATCTTTTTGTTTTAGCAGTTTTATATCTACGTCATCTGTGATTAATTGGAGCAAATCTTTATCACTACTTATGATGGTTCCAATATAGTCTGATTCATCATTACAATACTGGCTAAAGGTTCCGATTATATCATCAGCTTCATAGTTATCTATTTCATAATATTTAATTCCCATATATCCAAGCATTTCTTTAGCAACTGGGAACTGAACCTTTAATTCTTCTGGCATGGCTGTTCTACCGTCTTTATAGCTTTTATATTTTTCGTGTCTAAAGGTTTTTCCTTTATCAAAGGCAACTATTATGTATTCAGGGCTTTCTTCATTAATTATTTTATTTATCATATTGGTAAAACCAAATAGAGCATTTGTTGGAAATCCTTTTGAATTGTTCATAAAATTGCCATTGTATGCGGTTGCATAATAGCTTCTAAATAATAAGTTATTACCATCTACAAGTATTATTTTTTTCATAGTATCACCTATAAACATTATAACAAAAAAATAACTATTATAAAATAAAAGTTATTTTAGAATTACATTTATTATTAAATCAATTAGCATAGGAATCCCTATAATTAGGGTAATTATTATTTTGGTATTTAATTTTGCATTTTTTAAAAATTTATCTAATAATGGTTGAATGGTGTATAAGAAAAATGTTCCGCCTATTGCAAAGTTTCGACTAGCATCCCAGTTTACTCTTCTATTTATATTTAGAAAGTCATAGGTATAGTCCCATAGTAATGTATGTGAGTATGTTTCTATAAAATAGTGAGACACAAATTCTATTAAGGTTGTGATAATCCAAATTGCCAGAAATACTAAGACTATAGTTGTGTCTATTTTCTTTACTTTTTCGTTTTTAGTTAGTTTTATAAATAGATTTACTAATATGATAATTATAAGATTTATTATGATGAGCCCTAGTCCATAATTTTGAAGAAAATAATCAACCCTATATATTTTAGGTGTTGTATACTCTATTATTGTTACATAGATAAAAGTTACTACTGTAAATAATGTGATTGATAAATATAATGGATTATTTGTTTCGTGCTTTTTAGTCATAAACTTTTTTAATACTAAAAGCAAAATTAACATTCCAAAACCATAAATTGGAAGAAATGGCCCAAATAACACTCCTCTATTTACAAAAGTGTTTTCAATGATTAAATACCAAGATACTTCATATATCCATCCTATTAGTGCATACGTACAAAAAATAATGTAATTGTCAGTGAAAAATTTTACTACTTTTTTTAACATAAATTACTCCTTACTATCTATTAATATTTTATCATGGATTTTAATAAAAAAAGAAAGTATTTTTTACTTTCTTAATTTGTTTGCTCTTTCATGTTCATTAATTTGTCTTTTAACTCATTTTCTATTTTGTTAAGTTCAACTTCGGCTTCGGCCCTTTGTTTTCTTCCTTCAGCATGTATTTTAACAATTTCTTCTAAAGTAGTGATAAGATCAGAATTTGTTTTCTTAAGGGTTTCTAAATCTACAATTGCTCTTTCGCTTTCTTTAGCAATTTCAATTGAACCTTGTTTTAAGGTTTCACTATTTTTCTTAAGCATTTCGTTTGTTAATTCTGAAACCTCTTTTTGAGCATTTAGAGCTTGTTTTGCATTTGAAATACCTAATGCAATAACCATTTGATTTTTCCATAAAGGAATTGTATTGGTTATTGATGACTGAATTTTATCTACTAATTCGGCATCATTATTTTGAATTAACCTTATTTGTGGAGCCATTTGTATTGAAATAATTCTTGTTGTTTTTAAATCGTAAAGCTTCTTTTCAAATCTAGTAATTAGGTTATTCATATCATTTACTTTTCGAATGTCTGATACTTCGCCTGATTCTTTAGCAGCTTTTTCTAATTCTGGTAAGACAGTTGTTTTAAGCTCTTCTACTTTTTTCATTCCTGCTATTATGTAAAGGGATAATTCTTTAAAGTATTCTAAATTTTTATCATACATTTGATCAAAAATTTCAATATCTTTCATCATTTGAATTTTGTGAGTTTCTAATTTTTTTTCGATTGCATTGATATTAGTTTCTACTTTACTAAATTTGGCAATGATTTTACTTATTTGTTTTTTGATTGAATTAAATAAACTTGGTTTCATATTTGGGTTTACTGATGCATCAAATGATTTTATTTCTGATGTCAAGTCTGCGAGTAAATCACCTACTTCACCAATACTTCTAGTTTTAACATTTTCCAATACCTCATCTGAAAACTGAGTAATTTTTGTTTGAGCAGGGGCACCAAAGGTGATGACTTCATTAGTTTTATTTACATCAATTTTTTCAATAAATTCATCAATAGCTTTTTGTTCATCTTTTGTAAGTTTATTATAATCTAATGTTTTTTCTGCTTTTTCTTCAGTAATTTCTTTACCTTCTTCAATTGTGTTTTTGATTTCATCTAAATCTAAAGTATCTACTACTTTTAATTCAATTTCGTTTTTCATAATTTCCTCCTAATTTTTTAAACTTTCTATCATTTTTTCATACATATTCATTTTTAAACTGGATACAGCACCATCAATGCTTTGAGGGATGCCTTTAACAATTACTTTGGAAACATCATAATTTCCACCAGTGACACCGGTTCTGAAACCATATTTTTCCCAAGCTAGTTGTTGAACATCTTTGTCTTCAAAAACAGCATAATAAGTGTTTCCGTTTTCAGTAAGTGAAGCGATGCAATGAGAATTCCATATGGTTGGTGACGGATATAATATTCTTATTTTGTCTTTTACACTATTATAACCTTCAGGGTCAGAATTTGCAAAATCAATGATGCTTTTTTCATAATCAACTATCATTGGTTTTGCCCCTACTCCAGTTTTTAGGTATAACTGGAATAAATCAGCTGGTGTATTATTCATATATCCTGATTTTTTATAGAATTCTTTTAGTTTTGGTAATATTTCATCGATGTTTTCGTCGTTTACTCTACCGCCACCCATTATTGAAGCTAATAATCCATAGTAGGTTGCGCCTGGTGATGAAGTTACGGGATCGGTTGAATCAATGTTTATTTTTCCGTATAAACTTAGTCCCAAATCGTTCCATGTTTTTCCTTCTAAAATATAATTTAGTAGCTTATTCATATCAGTTATGTAATAAACCCCATCTTTTTCAGTAACAATGTTTTCGTTTATTAGGGCATCTGTTACAGTATCCCAACTATATATAACAACTGGCGTATTTAATGTTAAACTTCCTTTTTGAACAGTATATCTTTTAGCTTCGCCTTTTTCAGCATTTGGTGATAACTTATAATAGTCGTAAAATCTTTGATCTGAGAAAAATATAAAGTCATAGTTTGTTCCATTTTCTCTTACCACATCGTTTACAATTAGTTTTCCATTACTCCAAGTGTCGTTAACAACGTTGATTTTATATTTTTTTGTTAGAATGTTGGTAAATTCTTCATCGGCTAGAAGATTTTCTTTTCCACCACCGACAGCTCCATAAACAGTAGTTAATTTTTTACCATTTTGGGTGTTTGTTAGGGCATTTTTAAGACCGATTATTCCTAAAACAGCTATTAAAAATACTAAAATTCCAATACCTAATTTTTTAGTGTCCATTATTATCACCTTCTTTCGTTTTTATTGTTTCACCTAATAGCCCATCTGATTTTAATATTGATTCAAAGACTTTCATTTCGGCATCAATATCAACCATATCAGTACTGTAAAGGTTATTAAGTTGTGATTGAAAGGCACCTTTAATATTGTCGATTAAATTAGTTATTCTTTCCATAAAATTTTTAACTTCTTTACTAGTTAAATTTTCGTTTTCTATCTCTTCATATTTGCTTAATATTTTTAATGTTATTGGTAAATAATAGTTTAGAAAATTTGTGGCCTGAGATATTTTTTCAGGTGTTTTTTCTAGTCTACTTATAATTTTTTCTGAAGTTTTGGTTATGTCGATAACATCAGTTTTTAACGTTTCATTATCTATTCTCGGTATTATACTTTTTAATTGTTTGATATTTATTTTACTATTTTCTAATAGTTCTTTATAAATCCCTAAATTTTTTTTACCTAATTTATCTAAATTTGACTGTTTAGTAGCAAGAGCCGATGCGGCAAAAGCAATGGTAGCAGTTGCCAGTGATGGCGCGAGGGATATATTTAAGGCAAGGTACGGAACGGCAAAGAAAGCTCCACCGATGATTCCTGATAATACATATCTATTCATTAGTTATACCCTCTTACTTCTTTAAATGCCTCTAGTAAATTGCTTCGTCCATCAAAAACCTTACCATTTGCAACTCTAGTTATTTGTTCTAACTGACGGCGTTCAGCTGAGCCAAACATAATTGCATAAATTGGGATTTCTTCTTTTAGATTTTTATATTGTGACTTATAATTACTGAAACTTCCGGAATTACCTTCACCGTCTGTCATAAGAACTATTGATAAGTTATACTCATCAGAATTTTCGGTTGATAATAGTTTTAGTGCTTTAACAAGAGGATCGTATAAATTGGTTCCTCCATCTACTTGTTCGTTTTGAATACGATAAATTAATTCACTGGTTTCAGTTCCTTTTTCAGTACTAAACTGATTCATTATTTTATCGTCAAATGTTATAACAGTTATTTTGTCTTTAAATGAAAATTGGAGTAAATTTTTTGAAGCTTCTTCTTCGGTTAAAATATAATTCATGGCATTTACTAATTGTTCATTACCTTGCCCATACATACTTCCCGAATAGTCTAAACAAAATACAGTATGCGTTGGTTTTCGAAACTCTGTTTGATACAAAGCTAATGATTGCTTGATAATGCTTGATGAAGGATATTTTATTGGCGTGATGTATTTGGCAGTATCAATGCCCCACTCTTTTTTAAATGTGTTTTTATCAGCTTTGGTGTTTATTCCACCATACCAAGTTCTTCTTCCATATTCTTCTAATTTTTTTTGACCTTCTTTACTTAAAATATAACTTTGAAAATTCAAAAATATTTCTTCTTTACTTTCGTTTTTGTTATTCACGTATGCGAGAGGTGAGTCTGAAATGGTTACACCATCAATTGGATATACTATATAATATGGTTCTTTATTTTGTTTTTCTAGTGTTTTATTTAGATTTATAAGGGATGATTCATAAGAAATGGCAGCATCATAACTTCCTTTTTTCATAATATCTTCTAAGAATTCATCACTACCAGAAGTTCTAGTGACACCATTTAAAAGATTGGTTATGTCGGTAACTAAGTTAGGATCTTGCAGATGCTCTTCAGTTAGTACTTCGGGATTGCCAGCAAGAGTTTGTAAGAAACCTAAATAGCTACTAGCTCCTGTATTGGTTCTTGTAGCTGAGGTCATAACAAATTTTAGTTTTCCTTCATTTATGGCATTTAAAATATCCTTTGTGTAAACTTCTTTATCAACAAAGCCTAAATTTTCAGCAATAGATTTTTTGATGCCAAATACTATTGGGTTGATTGATGTTGATTTGGAATTAGTGATTTTCGATGAATCTTCTAACATATAGAGCCAAATTGAGTTTGACGCCCAAATAGCATCGTAGTTTTCACCACTATTTAATTTATCCATTATTTCAATAGTACCAGCATAATCGATTTCAACTTTTTGACCTTTGTTTTTAAAATAGTCAGTTATTACTTTTTCAATGTCTTTGTTTTCTGAACTTGCTAGTATTTTAAAAGAATCACTGGTTATATCGTTTATTATATTTTTACCGGCATTGGTAAGTAAGTATATAAAAGCAAATAAGCAAATAAATATAATGAATAATATAGATAGTGATTTTTTTTGCCTGTTTTCTAATTTCATATCATTACCCTCTCCTATATTTTTATTATACTATAGTTTGGTTTTTTTTTAAAGATAAAAGTAGCAAATTAATGCTACTTAAAATAAACTTAATTGGCTTGATTCATCCATACCATCAAGAATTCCCATCATTCGCATTTTTTCAATTAAAGTTGCAGAAATTTTAGCCCTTTTTTGAAGATCTTCAATTGATAAAAATGGCGCTTTTTTTCTTTCAGCAACAATGTTTTTTGCAACAACGTCCCCTAGTCCATCAATGGTTCTAAATGGTGGTATTAGGGTTTTTTCATCATCAGTCAAGACAAAATTTAACGCATCTGATTTATTAATATCTATAGGCGCAAATTTTATACCTCTAGCTAGGGCTTCTAAGGCAAGCTTTAATGATTCAAGGATATTGGCTTCTTTGTTTGAAGCATTGTAACCTTTATCCATTATTTCAACCATTTTGGCTTTTACATTATCATAACCTTTTATCATGGATTCAATGTCAAAATCGGTGTATTCTACTGAAAACTGAGCATCATAATAAATTCCAGGTCTATGAACTTTAAAGTATGCAAGTCTAAAGGCATTGATAACATATGCGACAGCATGAGCTTTTGGGAACATATATTTTATTTTTTGGCATGAATCTATATACCACTGTTCGATACCGGCTTCTTCCAAGTCTTTTTTATATTCTGCCCATTGTTCCGGCTGTTTACTGGCTTTTCCTTTTCGAACAAATTCCATTATTTTAAAGGCTT
>JAFUBK010000108.1 GCA_017460245.1 Bacilli bacterium | reverse complement strand
GCATTACTAAAAGTTCTATTAACTGCCACTGAAAAACGAGTATAAGCAACATTAGAACCTGTATATCTTAATTCTGGCTTAGCAGTTAATCTGCCAACTAAACAAACTCTGTTCATTATTGTACCTCTTTCTTAATCTTCTTCTCTAACAATTAAGTGTCTAATTACGTCTTTACTAATTAAAGCTAAACGATCAAACTCTTTAGTAGCTGCATCGTCTTTAGCTTCAACATTGTAAACATAATAATAACCAGTCTTAAACTTCTTAATTTCATAAGCAAGTTCTCTTTGGCCCATATCTTTTTCGTTGACAATTTTCGCCCCATTAGAAGTTAAAATTTTTCCAAAGTCTTTAATAACTTTTTTTATTTCATCTTCTCCTAATGTAGGTCTAACGATAAACATAATTTCATATTTTCTCATTATTCCACCTCCTTATGGTCTATTTGGCTTCATCTGAAGCAAGGAGTAAATAAATTACTCGTTAAAGATTATAACAAATTATATGAAAAAAGTAAATATTTATTATTTATTTTTAAAATTTACAAATTTGACAAAAGCTAAAAAATAAGTAATAATAACGCTGATATAAAAAAGAGGTGAAGTATGAAATCAATAAACTTAAATGCCAAATACAAACTAGTTAGAAATAACACAATAAAAATGGCATTAGGATTAACACTTGCGATATCATCTATATCTGCAGTAACACTCACAGCAAGCGAAAACATGCCTGAACCTGAGTACGATTATTCATTTAGTGCGCAAACTGCAGAATTTAATAGTGTTGAAGACACATACAAGCTAACAACCGAAGATGGTGATATTTTCTACGTTTCAAAAACTGAATTAGATAAAAAAAATTTAGAACGCGGGCTGCAATACCCGATTTACGACAAAAGTGGTACCAAAGTAGAAACGTTTGTTAAAAAAGAAGAAAAACTAGGCCTTAAACAAATTTCAAAAAATCTAAGCCTTTTCGGCTTTGCATCCAGCCTAATCATTCCAACTGTTTGGGCCAAAAAACGAATCGAACAAGAAAAAAGTGAAATAAAAAAACCATTAACAAAAAAAAGAATTCAGCAGTTACAGCAGTAAAAAACAATCAAGAATTATTATCTTGATTGTTTTTATATTAAAAATTATACATTAAATCTAAAATAACAAATATCTCCATCTTGCAGAATATATTCTTTACCATCTAAACGAAGACGTCCTGCTTCCTTAACCGCAAGTTCACTACCGTATT
This sequence comes from Bacilli bacterium, assembly GCA_017460245.1. Taxonomy (GTDB): domain Bacteria; phylum Bacillota_I; class Bacilli_A; order RF39; family UBA660; genus Coprosoma. The sequence continues at coordinate 4,986 of JAFUBK010000108.1, read as the reverse complement.
TTTCCAAATCACTAAAGCTCATAACCTCAGCTTTAATAAATCCTTTTTGAAAATCTGTATGAATAATTCCCGCACATTCTGGAGCTTTCATTCCGTTTTTAAAAGTCCACGCTCTAACTTCATCAGATCCAGCGGTTAAAAACGTCGAAAGACCAAGTAAATTATATGATGATTTAATAAGCTTATCAAGTCCACTTTCCAAAATTCCAAGTTCTTTTAAAAATTCGCTCTTTTCTTCGTCTTCGAGTTCCGCAAGTTCAGCCTCAATTTTCGCACATATTACAATTACTGACGAATTTTCCATAGAAGCATAATCTTTTAAAGCTTTAACATAATCATTTTCTAAAGAAACAGATTCTTCATTCACATTAGCTACGTAAATAATAGGTTTTAAAGTAAGTAAATTAAAAGGTTTTAAAATATTCATCTCTTCTAAAGATAAATCCAAACTTCTAACATCCTTATTAGCAAGTAAACAATTCTTTACTTTTTCAAGTAACGCACTTTCCGCCATTGCCTCTTTATCATTAGCTAATTTTGACTTTTTCCCAATTTTTCCAAGTCTATTTTCCACAACTTCTAAATCCGCCAAAATAAGCTCAACATCAATTATTTCAACATCACGTACAGGGTCAACACTACCTGTAACATGTGTAATGTTTTCTTCATCAAAACATCTAACAACTTCAACAATCGCATCAACCTCACGAATATGTGATAAAAACTTATTTCCAAGTCCTTCACCTTTAGAAGCCCCTGCCACAAGTCCAGCAATATCAGTAAACTCAAAAGTTGCTGGTATAGTTTTTTTCGGATTATACATTTTTTCTAAAAACTCTACCCTATAATCTGGAACACTAACCATTCCAACGTTTGGCTCAATCGTCGCAAAAGGATAATTTGCCGCTAAAATATTTTGCTTTGTTATCGCATTAAATAAAGTTGATTTTCCAACATTTGGAAGTCCAACAATTCCTGCAGTTAAACTCATAATTAATCACCAATATAAATTATACAAAAAAATCAAAATAAAATAAAGTATTTTAAAATAAAAAGCATTGTCAAAAGACAACACTTAATTAAACAGTTGGGAAAGTATCTGGTCCGATTGGTATACCAATAATAAACCAGCCAATCAAAATTACAAACCAAACAACTGCAAAAAGCAAAATAGTCGGCATTAATGTTTTTAAAATACCAAACACCGTAATTCTAATAGTATCTTTACCATTATACTTTTCCAAAAAAGCAAGCATAATTATAAAATACACGAAAAATGGCGTTATTGCTTTACCAACACTATCGGCAGCTTTAAAAACAAATTGTGTGAAATCTGGAGTGATATTAGCTTTCATAAACAAAGGAACAAGTATTGGAGCTGCAATAGTCCATTTAGTAACTGAATCAGGTATTAAAATACTCATAATAATAATCATTAAAAACATCATTACAATAAGTGGTATACCAGTAAATTCAAGCCCACTCATAAATGAAACTAGCCAAGAGGCCACAACCTCTCCTAAATTAGTCCAATTTAAAATTCCATTCATAAGTGCGACAAAGAACATAAGGACAAATATATATCCTAAATTATCAAATTCCTTAGATAATCCAACACTATAATCGTTAGTATTTCTAATATTTTTAGAAATAAAACCATAAACAAAAGAGCAAACCATCATAATTATAAGTAGCATAAAAATAAAGGCATCAGTAAATGGCGCTCCGCCACCAAGCAGTTGTGCTACATAATCTTTTTGATCCATATCGAGTAAAAGTCCACTGCCAGGAAGACCTGGAATAATCATATAAATAGAGATAGCAAGTAAAATAACAAAAACTATATTACTAACCATTAGTCCTTTACCAGATATTTCAAGTTCATCATCTTCTGTAATCGCATCTGGAACTTTGGGTTTTAAAAAGCTTTCTATAATTATTGTTCCAACAATAGTTATAATTATTGTACTGGCAAACATAATAAACGAGTTAGACCACGCATTAAAAACATAATCTTTATCAACACTAACTATCGCCGCTTGTTTCGTAAGTAAACCAAGCTGATAATCATCAAAATTAAATACAATTCCCGCACCATATCCTAAGGTTATTCCTATAAATGAAGTAATTACCCCCATAATTGGATTTTTACCTAAATATTGATACACTACAGCTACTAATGGCATTAAAACAACATAACTATATTCACCAACAAAAGAAGAAATAATACCAACAAACAAAGTTACAAATGTAACAACTGCTGGTTTAACTTTTCTAAAACGAATAAACACAGCTTTAAGTAGCCCACTCGATTTACCAATTGAAATAGCCATTAAAGAAACAATTAACAATACAAGTGGTTGAAAATCTCTAAAAATTTTAACTGGCGAACTAAATAAATATTTTAGTCCATCAGAAGAAAACACACTTTTAACAGTTGTTAAAGAAGTTTCCAAACTACCATTATTTATTTTCGTTATCTCTCCTTGCAAACCAATTAAAGAAGCAAGACCACTTACTCCAATAATTATCAAAGTAAGTACAATAATTGTAATAACAGGACCTAATAATTTATTCTTTCTCTTCATGCTGCACCTCTTCTACAACCTTTTTAATCTTTTTATTAAATTCTATTCTTGGAAGCATAACGCTGTGGCCACACCCTAAACATTTAATTTTAATATCGGCACCAACTCTAGTTATTTCCCACTCATTACTGCCACAAGGATGAGCTTTTTTCATAATTACCACACTTCCAAGTCCATAATTATGATTCATTATGCACCTCCACTTGTGGGAATGGAATTATAATACCATTTTCATCAAAAGATTTTTTTATCTCTCTGTAAGCTTCTCTTTTAAAATTAATATCCATAACCGGTTCACAATCAGCAATTAATCTATAAATAACCGCGTTGTCATCCAAATTTTGAATACCAAGTAATTCTACATCAGATGTTAGATAAGGAATTTTCGCACTAAGTTTTTCACAAACATCTCTTAAAACATTTTCAACCTTTTCTAAATCAGAACTATATGAAACACCAACTTCAATAATAGCTTTAGAAGTTTGCATTGAATAATTTATAACATCAACTATATTACGGTTTGCAATAATTTTAACTTCACCAGTATACGCTCTAATCTTAGTATTCTTCATACCAAGTTCAACCACATTGCCGCGAAAATTACCAATTTGAATATTATCACCAACATCAAATTCATTGTTAATAATGATTGAAAAACCTGCTAAAAAATCTTTAAGAATATCCTGCATTGCAAGTCCAGCAACCACTCCTACAACACCTAAAGATGCTAAAAGTGCTTTCGTATCAACACCCCAAGTACCTAAAAGTGCCAAAATAGTCACAATAATAACAACATATTTAATGATATTAATAATTAAATTCATTATTGTAATAGATTTTTTGTGAACACCATATTTTTCGCTGGCTTTAAACATTTTCATAATAATTTGTTTAACAAGAAAATAAAATAAAACCGCAATTATTACAATAAATATTGGTGAAACAATTTCCCTAGTTAAGACCTTATCCCACATACAATCATTCCTTTATATCTAAAATTTCTAAAATACGATTTAAATCAGCTGTATTTGAAAATGAAATAACCATCTTTCTATCATTGATTTTAACTTTTGTATCTAGTTTATCAGATAAAAGTTCCTCAACATACTTATATTCATTACTTTTAATTCTTTTTTGAGCCTTTTTACGTGGTAAATTATCACTTACCTTTTCGACATCACGAACAGGCATCTTATTTTCAACAATATTACGTGCCATTGCAATAATTTCTTCATCACTTTCAAGCTTACTAAGAACTCTTGCGTGACCCATAGTAAGATCTCCAGAAACAATCATATTTTGAACTTCTTCTGGAAGCCTTAATAATCCAATAATATTAGTTATATGACTTCTACTTTTACTAACCCTCTTAGAAAGTTCATCTTGTGTAATATCAAGTTTTTCAATTAAAGATTTATACGCCTTAGCCTCTTCTAAAACATTTAAGTTTTCTCTTTGTAAATTTTCAAGCAAAGCAATTTCCGCCATTTTTTCATCAGAAAGTTGTCTAATTATTGCTGGAATAGTTTCTTTACCAGCCATTTTACTAGCACGAAGTCTTCTTTCACCAGCAATTACGTCATAGCCTTTAATGCTCTTTTTAACAATTATTGGCTGAAAAACACCATTTTCTCTAATAGAATCAGCAAGTTCTTCCAAAGCTTTTTCATCAAAATAAGCACGTGGTTGATAAGGGTTTGGCCTAAGTTCATCAATCTTAAGTTCCACAACCTCTTCACCAGAAGTTTCTTCATATATTTGTTTTTCAAAATCACTCACATTGTTTACGTTTAAATTTTCTAAATCAAATAACTGTTCTAAACCTTTCCCTAAAGCTCTTTTTTTATTTTCCATTGCGGCTAATCACCTCTTTCGCTAAATTTATATATGCCTCTGCCCCTCTACTTTTAGGGTCATAAGCAATAATTGGTTTACCATGACTTGGTGCTTCAGAAAGTCTTACAAGTCTTGGTATAATCGTATCATAAACTCTTTCTTTAAAATAACTTTTAATATCTTGTACAACTTCTAGTCCTAAATTAGTTCGATTATCAAGCATTGTAAGAAGCACTCCTTCAATATCTAAAGTTGGATTTAAAGTCTTTTGTGCCAGCATAATCGAATTTAATAGCTGCATAATACCTTCTAAGGCAAAAAACTCACACTGCACTGGAATAATAACTGAATTAGCAGCAGTTAAAGCATTAGTAGTTAAAATTCCAAGAGAAGGTGGACAATCAATTAAAATATAATCAAAAATTTCCTTTGCCTCATCTAAATACTTCTTAAGTTGTATATTTTTAGAAAAAGTAGGATCCATTCTACTTTTTTCCATAAGTTCTATATCCGCTCCAGCTAAACTAATAGTAGCTGGAATAATATACAAATTACGAAATTT
>JAFUBK010000107.1 GCA_017460245.1 Bacilli bacterium | reverse complement strand
TCGAGTCCTACATTGAGCGCCATTTAAAAATAGCCAGGCAGTGGGAATATTCCTACCGCCTGTTTTTTGTTAAATAAGGAGGAAAAACATGTCACAAAAATTTACAAAAGAAATGGTAGACGATTATGCTGACAAATTACTAATCGGTCTTACCGAAGAAGAAAACCAGATGGTATTAGACGAATTTGAAATCATTGATAAAAACATCGATCTAATTAACGAAATACCAAATATCGAAAAAGTAGAGCCAATGACACACGCCTTAGACAACTTTGAAGCAAACTTTAGAGAAGATGTTATAGAAGAGTCTATTCCAATCGAAGATTTGCTTGCAAATTGTGATGATGAAGATGGACAAAATGTAGTAGTACCAAGGATGGTGGGATAAAATGACATATATGGATAAAGGATTGAAAGAAATTCACAAAGCCCTAAAAGAAGGCAAAATAACAAGTAAAGAACTCATCAAAGAATCTTTAGAAAAATCGCACAAATTACAAGAAGAGTGTAATGCTTTTGTTACAATTTTAGATGATGCCAAAGAAAAAGAAGTGACAGATGACATACTATCAGGTATTCCTTACGGCGTTAAAGACAATTACAGTACCAAAGGAGTACTTTCAACCGGTTCATCAAATACTTTAAAAGACTACGTGCCATTTTTTACCGCAACCGCTATTGAAAACTTAGAAAAACATGGTGCGATAATGGTAAATAAAACCGTTATGGACGAGTTTGGAATGGGAGGAACCGGAACAACTGGACACACTGGAACCGTTTTAAATCCATGGGATAAAACAAGAATGTGTGCCGGCTCATCATCCGGATCAGCCGCTGCCGTAGCTGCCGGAGTATACCCTTATGCCACCGGAAGTGATACCGGAGACTCAATAAGAAAACCAGCTGCTTATTGTGGAATCGTTGGATATAAGCCAACATACGGAATGATATCACGATATGGTTTGTTCCCATTCGCAAGTTCCTTAGATCACTGTGGTGTTTTAACAAGATCAGTTGAAGATGCTGCCATTGTAACTGATGGCATGAAAGGCCTTGATAAAAACGATATGACTTCATGGGATTCAAGTAATATAAACCTATATGAATCACTAAACGGCAATGTCAAAGGTAAAAAACTATGCTATGTCAAAGAAATTTGTGATATTGCTAATTATCCAGATGCTGATGACGAGTTAAAACAGCATCTTAAAAATTTTATGGATACTTTAGAAAAAGCCAAAAAGTTAGGAATTGAAATCGAAGAAGTATCAGTAAATCAAACTTTACTTAATGCCCAGCCATCAGTATATGTTGTAATCTCATGTGCTGAAGCAACATCTAACATGTCTAACTTGACCGGATTTATCTTTGGACCAAGAGCCGAAGGTGATAAATATGATATCGAAATGAAAAACTATAGAACAAAAGGATTTTCACCACTTATTAAAAGAAGATTTGTCATAGGTTCATACGTTCTTCAAGCTCAAAACAAAGATAGATATTTCCATAATGCCCAAAGAGTAAGAAGATTACTTGTAGATAGATGGAATGAACTGTTCGAAAAATACGATGCGGTAATCCTTCCAGTAGGAACAGGCCCAGCTAAAAAATTAGAAGGAGCCTCAAACATTTTAGACAAACAAACACAAACCTTAGAAGATCACCTTCAAATAGGAAACTTCGGAGGTTTCCCATCAATTACAATTCCAAATGGTTTTGTAAATGATGTTCCAGTTGGTCTAAATATAACCGGAAAATGTTATGACGATGCAAACGTTTTAAATATTGCCTATGCTATTGAAAGCACAATGAACTATTCAGGTCAAATAGCAAAGGAGGTAAAATAAATGAAATATAAAGCAATGATTGGTCTAGAGATGCACTGCGAAATTAGTGAAACTAACACCAAAGTATTCTCTTCAGCAGCCAATAACTATTCAGATACTCCAAATACTAGTGTAAGACCAGTAGACATGGCTTTTCCAGGAACTCTTCCAGTAGTAAATAAAGAAGCCGTAAAAAAAGCTTTAATGGCCAGCATAATACTAGGATGCAAGCAACCAGAATACATGTATTTTGAAAGAAAAAACTATTATTACCCAGATCTTCCTAAAGGTTTTCAATTAACACAAGAAACTCCACCGGCTCCAGTAGGTTTAGGTGGTAAAGTTGAATTTGAATGCGACGGTAAAAAGAAAGAAGTACGCATTTTTAACCTTCACCTAGAAGAAGATGCTGCTAAATCTGAACACGAAGGAAGAATATCAAAAATAGATTATAATAGGGCAGGAGTACCACTTCTAGAATTAGTAATTTACCCAGATTTAAATTCAGCCGATGAAGCCGTAGCCTTTCTCGAGCACATGCTTCAAATTTACAGATATGCTGGAATAAGTGAAGCTGACACTCGAAAAGGTCAAGTAAGGTGTGACGTTAACGTCTCAATAATGGATGAAAACCTTGATTCAAATAATCCTAAAAATTGGGGAACTAAAGTAGAAATCAAAAACGTTAACTCTTTAGGAGGAGTTAGAGACGCTATCAATTATGAAATCGAAAGACAGTCAGAACTTAAAGAACAAGGTAGATATGAGGAAGTTGAACAAGAAACAAGACGCTGGGATGAAGATACAATGTCAACTATTCATATGCGTTCAAAAGTAGATGCCATCGATTACAAATACTTTGTTGAACCAAATATTCCAAAAATAAAAATATCAAAAGAGTGGCTAGAAGAAATCAAAAAAGATATTCCAAAGCTTGCCCATGAAAGAAAAGAAGAATATATAAATAAATATGGAATATCAAATTACGATGCAACCATATTAATAAAAGAAAAAAAAGTTGCCGATTTTTATGAAGAGACTATCAAAAAAGGAGCAGATCCAAAAAGTGCTTCTAACTGGATTACTACTAATCTTTTAGGCCATTTAGGTAAATTAGAAATAACTATGGATGACATAACACTAACGCCGACAATGCTAGCTGATATGATAAAAATGATTGAAAAAGGTGACATATCATCAAAACAAGGAAAAGAAGTATTCCAAGATATTCTAACGAGTGGTAAAACACCAGAAGAAGTGGTAAAAGAAAAAGGCCTAAAACAAATGAGTGATTCAAAAGAAATTGTAAAAATAGCAAATGAAGTATTAGATGAAAACCCAAATACTATAGATCAATACAAAAAAGGAAGAACCAACGTCGTAGATTTCTTAGTAGGTCAAATAATGAAAAAAACCAAAGGACAAGCCAATCCAACTATCGCAAGACAAACAATGCAAGAGGAAATTGAAAAGAGGTGAAAATATGAAAGCAAATAAATATAGAAACATTCACTGTGGTGACGTAAACGAAAGCTATATTGGCAAAACCTTGAAAGTAGCCGGATGGGTTGAAAATATAAGAGACCATGGTGGCGTTATCTTTGTTGATGTAAGAGATGAAACTGGAACCGTACAAGTAGTTAGTAATAATGATTCAATTTTTGACGGTTTAACTAGAGAATCAACAATATCTCTAGAAGGAATCGTAAGAATGCGTGATGAAGAAAATTTCAATTCAAAACTATCTACAGGAACAGTTGAAATATTAATTGAAAAATATGATATATTAGGAAAAGCAAAAAATGAACTTCCATTTGAAATAATTACATCAACAAACGTAAATGAAGAAACAAGATTAAAGTATCGTTATTTAGATATGCGAAACAAAAAAGTTCATGACAACATTAAATTTAGAAGTGAAGTATTAAAATTTTTAAGAAACAAAATGGACACGCTAAACTTCACTGAAGTTCAAACACCAATACTATCTGCTTCATCACCCGAAGGGGCTAGAGACTTTCTAGTACCATCAAGAAAATTTCATGGTAAATTCTATGCTCTTCCACAAGCTCCACAAATTTTTAAAGAGCTATTAATGGTTGGTGGTTTTGATAGATATTATCAAATTGCCCCATGCTTTAGAGATGAAGACGGAAGAGCCGATAGAACATTAGAATTCTACCAACTAGACTTTGAAATGGCTTTTGCCGAAGAAGAAGATGTTTATGAAATTGGTGAAGAGATATTTTATGATTTGTTTACAAAATTTTCAAATAGAGAAGTATCAGAAAGACCTTTTAAAAGAATCGCATATAAAGAAGCAATGCTTAAATACGGAACTGATAAACCAGATTTAAGAAATCCATTAGAAATAATTGATTTAACTGAAGAATTTAAAGAAACAACTTTTAAACCATTTCAAAAATCAACTATCCGTGGTATAGCCGTTGACAACATTGCTGACAGGCCAAATTCATGGTTTAATGAAATAGTTGATTATGCCTCATCAATTGGAATGCCAGGAATAGGTTATATAAGCGTCTTAGAAGATAATACTTTCAAAGGACCAATAGACAAATTCTTATCAGACGAAGAAAGAAAATATTTAATCGAAAAAGCTGGTTTAAAAGAAGGTAGTGTTTTATTCTTTATCGCTAATAAAAAAGAAAAACAAGCCGCAATCTACGCTGGTCAAATAAGAACTCATTTAGGACAAAAATTAGATTTAATAGATCAAAATAAATACGAATTCTGTATTATTAATGACATGCCAATGTTTGAATACAATGAAGAAGAAGGTAAATACGATTTTGGACACAATCCATTCTCAATGCCACAAGGTGGAAAAGAAGCATATAATAAAGACATCGACGACATCCTTGCTTACCAATTTGACTTTGTATGTAATGGATTTGAAATGTCGTCTGGTGCGGTTCGTAATCACAACATAGATCTTCTAATGAAAGGTTTCAATTTAGTAGGGTATAGTAAAGAAACTGTAAAAGAAAAATTTAAATCATTATATACCGCCTTCCAATATGGAGTACCACCACATGCTGGTATGGCTCCAGGAATTGATAGAATGATTATGCTTTTAAAAGATGAACCAAATTTAAGAGAAGTTCAAGCCTTCCCGCCAAATGTAAACGGGGAAGACAAAATGATGGGCTCTCCAAGTGAAATAACAGAACAGCAACTTCGTGAGGTTCATATTAAAATAAGATAAAAGCAAAATAACTTTCAGAAGGACAAAATTAGACTTTAATACATCTTGACATACGAGTGTATTTAATGTAAAATTATACTCGTAAGTCAAATGGAGTAGTACTCAAGAGGCTGAAGAGGCGCCCCTGCTAAGGGTGTAGGTCGGGCAACTGGCGCGAGGGTTCAAATCCCTCCTACTCCGCCATTTAAAAATTAACCGTTGAAAATCAACGGTTTTTTTTGTTTCTAGGTAATTACAGTTTCAAAAATAAAAAAAGTGAATATATAAGAATAGAAAGGAGGAATGTATGGAGTATAGAGGAATAGATGTCTCAAAATATCAAGGAAATATCGACTATAACAAAGTAAAAGGCGATGGTGTACAGTTTGTAATAATCAGAATAGGTTATGGAATGTATGAAAATCAAATCGATCCAAAATTTGAAGAAAACTATAAAAAAGCCAAAGCCTGTAATTTGCCAGTGGGTATATATTTGTACTCATATGCACTTAATAACAAAGATGCTTTAAAAGAAGCCGAAGTGACTTTAAAATGGCTTAAAAATAGGAATTTAAATTTACCAGTTTACTTTGATATTGAAGACAAATCGCAAACAACTTTAAGTAAGGAAACATTAACAAGTATGTGCGAAACCTTCTGCGAAAGAATCGAAAAAGCTGGCTATTGGGCCGGCATATATGCCAACAAATACTGGTTTACAACCCATTTAGACTATGAAAAATTACAAGAAAAATACACCGTTTGGGTTGCACAGTATAACTCTCAAAACACTTATAAAGGAAAATATGATATGTGGCAATATACTTCCAAAGGTCAAGTAGACGGCATTGCTAATAATGTTGATATGAATATATTATATCGTAACATTTTTCACAATCTAAATGGTAAAGAAGAAATTTTAGATAATGTTCTTCCAAATCTAAAAAATTATAAAGGTACTTCTATTGTCGATGCCTTAAACTCAGTTGGCTATAATAGTTCTTTTGATTCAAGAAAAAAATTGTATAAACAAGTAGGGTATAATGATAAATATCGAGGAACGGCATCTCAAAACTTAAATTTACTAAAAAAACTAGGAGCCACTTCCAATAAAGTAGAATACTATAAAGCTAGTTACAAAGGTCTATCACTTGTCGACGGGCTAAAATCAATTGGTGTAGATTCTTCATTTTCAAGCAGAACAAAACTAGCCCAAGCTAATGGCATTCAAAATTAGAGAGGGTATGTTTGGCAAAACTTAAAATTGTTAAATTTATTATAAAAGGGCAAATTAAAAAAAGCTTAAAAGCTTTTTTTAATTTAATATATAAGCCATAATGTTTAAATATCCAGCAAACAAAAGCCAAATCAAATAAGGTATTTGTAATAATCCCGCAGCTTTATTTGTTCGGTAAAACCTTATTATCATAATAATTACCAAAATAACTAATACAATAAGCCAAATAAATGCCAACAAACGAAGTTTAAAAACAAAGAAAATTATCGGCCAAAATCCGTTAAAGAAAAG
>JAFUBK010000106.1 GCA_017460245.1 Bacilli bacterium | reverse complement strand
ATCATATATATCATCACTTGAAAACAACAAAACTCAAAATACTGTTGCATTTCCAAGTGCTGATGATACATTAAATGAAACAAATCCAAATAGTTACGAAGAAAAAGAGCAATTCGAACCAATAAAAGAAGAAAAGGAGGAAAAAACTCTTATGGAAATAATACACGAAGAAATAGAAAGAGATATTCCAACAATCACACCAACAGAAGCATATGATTCAGTTGAGTTAACTGCCGATATTTACGATGAAATCGGACTAAAATCAGACGAAGTAGTTATACCAAAAGAAAGAGACATTAAAAACTTAACATTATTCAAAGATTATAACGACTACGTATTCACATTCGCACAGCAGCACTATGCCAAAGATGCACTAACTCCTGAAGAAATCGATGCCTTAAAAGTGTATAAAACATTCCTAAGTGAAACTGATTTCGAAGCTAAAAGAACTCAACAATATAAGAGAATTACCAACGCTGATAAAAAGCTTAAAAAACAATTTGACAAACTAACAAAAGAATTCAAGAAAAATACTGACAGTATTTCAAAAGAGTATAAGAAGAATGTCAAAGAATTAACAAAAGCAATGACCAACGCTAAAAAACAAGCTGAAATTGACAGACTAGAAAAAGTCCAAACTCAGCAACTAAACGATACCTTAAGTGTAACATTAACTGAAAAAACAACTAATATTGAAGATTTAACAGCTAGAAACAATAGCTTACAAGATACAATAGAGCAGCAACTTAAGAAGATCGAAGAACTAGAAAAAACTAACAGTAAACAAGCTGACAAAATAAAAGATTTTGAAGAAAAATTAAATACAGTTCTTGGTATCGTTCAAGAAGCAAACGTAATTGAAGACAACAAATAATGACGTTACAAACGTCATTTTTTGTTGTTTTTTGGAACCTTATATAGTATAATTATATAAAAGGAGATGGAAAAATGGAACAATGGTATGTATGGCTAATTATTGTAATAATTTTAACAATCTTAGAAGCAACTACAATAAACCTAACAACAATATGGTTTGTTGCCAGCGGTATAATCGCCCTAATAAGTTCACTCTTTATTGATAACTACATAATTCAATTTGGTATTTTTGTAGTTGTAGGCGTTTTATTACTTATCACAACAAAACCAATATTAGAAAAAATGTTAAAACAAAAAAAAGAAGCCACCAACTTAGATCGCATTATAGGATCAACAGGACTAGTTACCGAAAAAATTAGTAAGAGCCAAAATGGTGAAGTAAAAGTTGACGGCAAAAGGTGGACTGCCAGTGCCGATAAAACAATCAAAGTCGGCAGTACAGTTAAAGTTTTAAGCATTAATGGCGTAAAACTAAAAGTAGAAGAATTGGAGGATGATGAATAATGTCATTATTAATAATTATTTTAATCTTAGTAATAATCATTATTATTCCAAATGTAAAAATAGTACCACAATCAAAATGTTATGTTATTGAAAGATTAGGTTCTTATTATAGCACTTGGGGTAATGGATTACATTTTAAAATTCCATTTGTGGATAGAATTGCTGCTGTAGTTACCTTAAAAGAATTAGTTAAAGATTTTGCACCACAGCCAGTAATTACGAAAGACAACGTTACAATGCAAATCGACACAGTCGTTTATTTCCAAATTACCGATCCCAAATTATATACATATGGTGTTGAAAATCCAATTAGCGCAATCGAAAACCTAACTGCAACAACATTGCGTAATATAATTGGTGAACTAGAATTAGACCAAACATTAACATCAAGAGATGTTATCAACTCAAAAATGCGTGCCATTTTAGATGAAGCAACTGATCCTTGGGGGATTAAGGTAAACCGTGTAGAAGTAAAAAATATCTTACCACCACGCGATATCCAAGAAGCAATGGAAAAACAAATGCGCGCAGAGCGTGAACGTCGTGAAGCTATTTTAAGAGCTGAAGGTGAAAAAAAATCAAGCATCCTTATTGCCGAAGGAGAAAAACAAAGCGCAATTTTACGTGCTGAAGCTAATAAAGAATCACAAATTAGAATTGCCGAAGGTGAAGCCGAAGCTATATTAAAAATAAATCAGGCCGAAGCTGAAAGTATAAAACTAATAAAAGAAGCTAAAGCTGACCAATCAGTCTTAACCTTAAGAAGCTTTGATGCCTTAACAAAAGTTGCCAATGGTACAGCTACCAAAATAATAGTTCCATCAGACCTTCAAAATGTTGCAACCTTAGGCACAACACTAAAAGAAATGTTTAAAGAAAAATAAACTATAAAAAAATAGTTTTTTTCTTTACAATTGTTGACATTAAAAGAAAATTAGCGTTATAATGTATATAGAATTGTAAACTAGAACGTAGGTGGTTATTGGTGGCAGAAAAACAAATTAAAAATAGACCAGAATTTGCAGAAATCAAAGATTGGATAGGAGAACATTTAAGTAAACCTAACAATTTAATTTTAGGAAACGATACAAAAAACAGGGCGGTTATTGTTAATAGTATAAAAGGACCAGTTCCTTACAATATTCCAATAAAAACCAAAGAAACCATTCAGCAGTTTAAAGACGCTTGGATTGACGTTTACCTAGGTTGCTTAGATTATTTAAATAAAGAAGTAAGCAATCTATTTTTAAAAGACAGCTTAACCCTAGAAGACGAAAATACAGTTATCGTCGGTAATCAAAAGTTTGTTTTTTCAAATGATATGGATAGTGTTTCATACATCAACACGCTTGAAAGAATCACTATCGCCTATGATGCAATGCAAAAAGCAAAACAGCAAGCGAACCCAATTAGCGTCAAAACAACCTCTGTCGAAATAACTAATCCTGTTAATATTGAACCAAAAGTATTACAAAATCCAATCCCAAAACAACAAGTTGAACCAGAAAATCTTCAAAATATAAAACTTAAACCTGTTAAACAAGTTAACCCTTCACAAAGAAGACAAGTATTAAGTGAAAATTTTGTATGTCAAAAACTGAGTGATGACGATGTCTTATCAACAACAGATTGTCAAAATCTACGTAATGAACAACTAGTTTTCATCACTTGTACTAGTTTAAATAAAGGTGAAAATACATTCCGAGACAATGCTGATTTATTTGCCGATAATATAAAAAATGTCAAAAGAGCAGCTTTTATAAGTGGTAGAGCTATTAAACCAGATCAAGTAATAAAAGAAGTTTCAAAAATAAACAAGCTTTGTACAAATGCTTTAAATACCAACGTTGTTATGTATGAAGTTAACAACGAAGCTATTCAGTCAATGGGAAGCGATAGAGAAACAATCCAAAATGCTATTGTTGCAATCGAACAAGTTTTAGTTGCCTTAAATAGCGAAAAATATCGACCAATGATTTGTTTAGATAAAGAAACATTAGAAACAATTTATAAAGTAACTGGAGCAGGCTACAACTTTAAATTTCCAACTTTCTTAAGAATTTTACCAAGGGAACTAGACGAAGTACAACAAACCGCAAATCTAGTTATTATGGATCCACAATATGACAACGACCAAGTAGTAATTAAAAACCAAAATATAATTAACTATTTAGGATTAGATGAGCAAAGAGAACCAGTCATTGAAAACGAATACGAGCAAATAGAAGAACATCTGGTCAAAATGGCCTAGATGTTTTCTTTTACATATAATTAAATTGGAGGGAAAAATGTTAGCGTTAAAAAAAATACAAAAAAGTTATAAAACGGGCACCTTTACGCAGCACGCCCTAAAAGATATAAATTTAGA
Source organism: Bacilli bacterium (assembly GCA_017460245.1). Classification (GTDB taxonomy): domain Bacteria; phylum Bacillota_I; class Bacilli_A; order RF39; family UBA660; genus Coprosoma. Next base: position 3,514 of record JAFUBK010000106.1, on the reverse strand, counting down.
ATTTAGAAATAGTGAATTTGTCGCTGTTCTAGGACCATCAGGTAGTGGTAAAACCACCTTATTAAATATAATAGGTGGTTTAGATAACTATGATAAAGGCGACCTTGTCATAAACAGTAAATCAACCAAACACTTTAAAGATTCAGATTGGGATGCTTATCGTAATAATTCTGTAGGTTTTATCTTTCAAAGTTATAATCTAATTTCCCATATAACCATTTTAGAAAATGTTGAAATGGGTCTAACCCTAAGTGGTGTTTCCAATAAAAAAAGACGAAAAAAAGCCTTAGAATTATTAAAAAAAGTCGGCTTAAAAGAACATGCCAATAAAAGACCAAACCAACTATCAGGCGGGCAAATGCAAAGAGTCGCTATCGCTAGAGCATTAGCCAATGATCCAGATATAATTTTAGCTGACGAACCAACAGGTGCCTTAGATACAAAAACTAGTAAGCAAATTATGGATTTAATCAAAGAAATATCAAAAGAAAAATTAGTAATTATGGTTACCCATAATCCAGATATTGCTAAAACCTATGCCAATAGAATAGTTGAAATGATTGATGGTCAAATTATTAGTGATTCAAATCCTTTAGAAACAGATATTGACAAACTAGAAAAGTTCAAACTAAAGAAAACCGCAATGAATTTTTTTACCGCATTAAAGCTTTCGTTTAACAATATCAAAACAAAAAAAGGAAGAACAGCTTTAACAGCTTTTGCTTCAAGTATAGGAATTATCGGTATAGCCTTAATCTTATCACTATCAAATGGCTTTCAAATTGAAGTTGATACCTTTGAAGAAAATTCACTTGCCCAGTCACCAATAATGATTACCACTATGGCCATGAATATTGACGAAAATTTAGTGAAAGAATCTACAAGTAACAGTTTAAAAAAATTTCCAAATACCAAAACTGCTTATTTAAAACAAGACATTGCTAATACCTTAATGCACACTAATAAAATAACAAACGAATATATAAATTATCTTGACAAAATGGATAAAACAAAATTATCTGGAATCAGCTATGAAAAAGGCACAAACATAAATATAATAAAAAAACAAGATAATGAATATTTACCATTAAATTTAAGTGGTGGTGCAACGGAAAATATGTCAGGCAATATGAACAGTATGCAACTATGGTCATTAATGCCAACAAATCCAAACAATGAAGATGGCGTAATTGAAAAAAATTATGATGTTTTGGCAGGTTCCCTAACCGAAAAGCCCGGCCTAATTCTTCAATTAAACAATAAAAATGAAATATCTGAAAGTGTTTTAAAAGAACTAGGCTTTAATAGTGATACAAGTTTTGAAGATATTATGAATAAAGAATATAAAGTAATTTTAAATAATGATTATTATCAAAAAATAGGGGATAGCTATCTTCCAAAACAAGATTATGAAAATATGTATAACGAAAGTAAAATTACCGTTAAAATAGATGCCATAATCAGAGGTAAAAAAGGAAAAGAAGTTGTTACCAATACCGATGGTTTAGGATATAACGAAGCCTTAGTAAACTTAATAATCGAAAGAAATAGTGAATCTGATATCGTCAAAGATCAAAAAGAAGTTGACTATAATATTTTAACACACCAAAAATTTGACGAAAAATTAACCAAAGAATCTATTCTAGGTTATTTAGGAGCCGACACCATTCCGATTGCCATAAGTTTATACCCAAAAGATTTTGATACCAAAGATTATATTACCGAATATTTAGATGATTACAACAAAAACAAAAGCGAAGATGATGCCATTCAGTATACTGATACAGCTAAATTAATATCTTCACTTACAGGAAGTATTATGGATGCCATTACGGTTGTTTTAGTAGCATTCTCATCAATATCATTAGTAGTTTCTTCAATAATGATAGGTATTATAACTTACATATCAGTACTAGAAAGAACCAAAGAAATTGGGATTTTACGTGCCTTAGGTGCTAGAAAAAAAGATATTAAAAGAGTATTCAATGCCGAGACCTTCATAATTGGTGTTTTTTCAGGACTATTAGGAATTGGTATTGCCTACATTCTTACATTCCCAACTAACCTCATTGTTGAAAACTTATCAGGCCTTGCGAATGTAGCCAAACTAAACCCAGTCCATGCCATAATCCTCATCGCCATTAGTATGATTTTAACCATAATTGGTGGTGCTATTCCTGCCAATATCGCCTCAAGAAAAGACCCAGTCGATGCCTTAAGAACAGAATAAGACAGTTTACTGTCTTTTTTCTTGACTAAAATTATATATTTTGTTAGGATAGTAAATATCTTTGTTAATTAAAGGCATATTAGTAGAGGGTGATAGTATGAACGAAATATATTTAGCAGGAGGGAGCTTTTGGAGCTTACAAAAGTACTTCAACATAATTTTCGGAGTATTAAAAACCGAAGTTGGCTATGCCAATGGAAAAACAAAAGAAACCAGCTATAATCAATTATCAACAACTAATCATGCCGAAACAGTTCATATAATCTACAATAAAAATATTATTTCCTTACCAGAATTATTAAAATATTATTATGCTGCTATTGACCCTACAAGTTTCAATAAACAAGGAAAAGACTCAGGTAGTCAATATCGTTTAGGAATTTATTATACTGATAAAAAAGAATTACCAACAATTATTGAATCATTAGAAGAATTACAAAAAGGCATCGAAGGTAATGTTGCCATTGAAACCGAAAAAATAAAAAACTTTATTCGTGCTGAAGAATATCATCAAAACTTTTTACTAAATAATCCCTTTGCTTACAGTCACATTAGTTTTTCTCAATTCGAAAACTTAAAAATAAAACAAATGGAAAACATTTCATATCGAGTAATGAAACTTCATGAAACAGAACCGGCCTTCAAAAATGAATATTTTGCCAATTTTAAAGATGGGATATACATCGATAAAGAAACCGGAGAAGTTTTGTTTTCATCAAAAGATAAATACAATGCCAAAACCGGATTTCCAACATTTTCAAAACCAATTAACGAAAACGCTGTTATCAAACACATAAACATAAAAAAATTAAAAATAGTCGTAGAAATAGTAAGTAAAGAAGGAAAGAACCATTTAGGATATTTATATTATGATGGACCTAAAAAATTAGGCGGTTTAAGATATTCGGTAAACAGTGCCGCCTTAGAATTTATCCCAAAAAACAAAATGAAAAAAAGAGGATATGAAGAATATTTATCGCTTATATAAAAAAGACTTTTTTTATTTTTGTGAACTATTTGGGGTTCACTTCATATAAAGTCTTTTTTTATATATGTTTATATTTATACATTTTAGCCACGTAAATTTGTACGTCGAACAAATAAAATATAATATAAAAATCCTTTAAAAATAAAGGATTTATATTTTAAATGGTGTCCTGTTAGGGACTCGAACCCTAGACCCACTGATTAAGAGTCAGTTGCTCTACCAACTGAGCTAACAAGACATATAAAAAAACCTATTACATTATATCACATTGTTTTGTAATTTAAAAGTTTTTTTAT
>JAFUBK010000105.1 GCA_017460245.1 Bacilli bacterium | reverse complement strand
TTTAAAAAGTTACTTAGGTACTGCCATGACCAGCATAGTTTATAAATTTATACCCAAAAATCATATCTATGATACTCCCACTGGCTTAAGAGCCTTTACTCATAACCTTATAGATTATATGCTAGAAACAAAGGGGGATAGATTCGAATACGAAATGAACGTTTTATTAAATACAAATAAAAATAATATTAAAATAACAGAAATACCCATTCAAACAATCTATATCGATGGTAACTCTCATACTCACTTTAATCCCATAAAAGACTCATTAAAAATATATAAAGAAATATTCAAATTTTCCCTATCCTCATTTGCTTCATTTTTAATTGATTATTCTCTCTATATAATATTTACCATACTAAGTAGTAACCTAATTTTCTCTAACATTTTATCAAGGTTAATATCTTCATATGTAAACTACAATATCAATAAAAAAATTGTATTTAAATCAAAAAATAAATCATTTGTAAAATACTATTTACTTGTAATTGTTATATTAATGTTAAACACACTAATACTCTGGACATTATCTCATTATATAAATATTTATCTAGCAAAAATAATAACCGAATTAATCTTATTTATTTTAAGCTTTATAATTCAAAAAACATATATATTTAAAGGAAGTGATAATAATTAAAAAATATCTAATAAGCATAATTTATACAGTATTTATAATATTTTTTACCATTTTTATCATCTTAGATACATTTGTAATTAAACAAAGTTATCAAATAGTAAAAAATGAAACTACAGAAAACACTTCTTCTGGCACGATAACCAAAGATGATAATTCCTATAAAGATGACAACATCGAAATAAATTTAAAAGAATACAGACAAAATGATACAACCATTTATGTAGCTGACATAGTTTTAAAAGATCAAAATTATTTAAAAACCGCTTTTGCTGAAAGTACGTATGGCAAAAACATAACTGAAAACACATCAGATATAGCCAAAGAAGTAAATGCCATCTTAGCCATTAACGGAGATTATTATGGCGTTCAAAAATCAGGATATGTTTTAAAAAATGGAACCATTTATCGAAATACATCAGCCGGCAATGAAGACTTAGTAATCTATAAAAATGGAACATTTGAAATAATAAATGAAAACGACGTAACTGCCGAAGAACTATTAGAAAAAGGAGCCTATAATATTCTTTCTTTTGGCCCCGCACTAATTACAAATAATAAAATTGTTGTCTCTGAAAACGATGAAGTTGCCAAAGCTATGAACAGTAATCCAAGAACCGCTATTGGTAAAATAAGCGATAATCACTATGTATTTGTTGTAAGTGATGGGAGAACAACATCATCAGAAGGTTTAACATTATACCAACTTGCTAGTTTTATGCAAACTTTAAACTGCCAAACAGCTTACAACCTAGATGGTGGTGGTTCTTCAACAATGTATTTCAATGGAAACATTGTAAACAATCCAACCACTAACGGTAAAGTAAATGAAAGGAGTGTGAGTGATATTGTATACATCGGATACTAATAATCTAGAAATTACATATATCATTACTACCTTCTTTATTCTCTTATTTTCCCTAGTTTATGAAAATTTTTCCCATGGTGTAATGTCAATAAATATGCTTACCGCATTTATATATCCTATAATCGGTTATATATTAATATCGCGCAAAAAAACAAATGTGCTGACCATAAACCTTGTAAATATGAGCGTCATAACCTTAACACTTTATAACATCATGAAAGGTGTTTTAGACATATATGGAACAACCAATAATTTAATAAATATATATCTATATATTGGAATAATTTTGGTAATTTGTACAGTAATATCTCTAATAATAAAAAAAGGAGGTGGTAGAAAGTGAAAAAAGAAATAATAACTTTAGTCATAGGCGTCTTTGTAGGAGCCATAATAGCTACATCAATCTTTTTAGCTATTCAGCTAACAAATACAAACACAGCTAATGAAAACAAAACTGACAACGGCCCTGTTATTAGTGAAAATAATAGACCTAATGATAACATGCCAAATAATAACAATAGGCCAGATAATATGCCAAATGATAATAAACAACAAAATCCAAACAGTAGTGCAGAAAATAATACTAACGAAAATACAAATCAAAACCCAACAAATTCGTAAAATATGATATAATTACAATGATAGGAGGAATAAAAAGTGAAAAAATCAAAAAAAAGTTTAATTGCTATAGCTTTAGTGTCACTACTCGCACCAACCATCGCATATGCTGTTCCAGCAGCCCCACCAAGTGGTGGACCGGGTGGTCAAGGATCTCCAGGAGGTAGTTCATCTGCAAACATTTCTTATAAAGGTGCTGCAACATTCACATCAAACACTGAAGAAAGTAGTAAAACATATTCCAGTACTACTGGAAGTCAAAACGCCTTATTAGTATCATCAGGAACAAGTACAATAAATAGTTGTACTGTAACTAAATCAGGTGATTCATCAGATGAAAATTCAGACTTTTACGGAACAAATGCCGCCATATTAGTTTATAATGGCGCCACCCTAAACATAAAAGGCGGAACTATTACAACAAATGGTTCTCATGCTAATGGAGTATTTGCATACGGTGAAGGAACAATAAATATCAGTGATGCAAAAATAAACACAACAGGGAATAATTCTGGAGGCGTTATGGTAACAGGCGGTGGAACATTAACCGCTACAAACCTAAATGTAAAAACAGCTGGTAATTCTTCAGCTTCAATAAGGAGTGACCGCGGAGGTGGGACCTTAACCGTAAAAGGTGGAACATATGAAACATCAGGAACTGGTTCACCAGCAATCTATTCAACTGCTGATATTACTGTAAACGATGCAACACTAACTTCAACCGCATCAGAAGGAGTAGTTGTCGAAGGTGCTAATTCAGTTACCCTAAATAACACAACACTAACCGACACCAACAATACTTTAAATGGTAATTCAGAAACATATAAAAACATTTTCTTATATCAATCAATGAGTGGAGATGCTGATGAAGGTAAAGCAACATTTACAGCTAAAAATTCAACTATCACTACAAATAAAGGCGATACAATCTTTGTTACAAACACCACAGCTGAAATAAATCTAGAACATAATACAATAAAAAACACCGATGGAGATTTTTTAAGAATCCAAACAGGCAAGTGGGGTAACTCTGGATCAAATGGTGGTAATGTAACTTTAAATATGACAAATCAAGAAGTAGAAGGAAATATTATTGTTGATAGTATTTCTACTTTAAATTTAACTTTAAAGGACAAGAGCCTATTTAAAGGCTCTATTGATACTGATAATCAAGCCAAAGAAGTAAACGTAACTCTTTCAAAAAATTCAGTTATAGTTTTAACAGCAGACACTTACTTAGATTCATTAACGAATGAAGTAAGTGACAACTCAAACATTTACCTAAATGGTCATAAATTATATGTAAATGGTAAAACTGTAAGTGCTAATGAAGGACCTTATGGCGAAAATACTTCTGCAGATACTACTGACAAAGTAGTCAAAGAAGATAATAATTATTTATACTACATAATAGGTGGTGTAGTTGCTGTAGTAATTATTGGTGGAATAATAATCTTTATTAAAAAGAAAAATAGAAAAAAAG
>JAFUBK010000104.1 GCA_017460245.1 Bacilli bacterium | reverse complement strand
CATAAATATAAATAAGCCAAAAAAGGCGGTCATCAAATCATTTAGATTTGCTCCAAAAAGGGTATTTATAAATGTAAGTTTTAAAAATAAAATGCATAATACAGCTGAAAAACTTCCGGTTATGAATATTTCTTGTTTCATATATTCATTGATAATCATTTCGTCTTTTTTCTTGGGTTTTTCTTCCATATATTCTTTTAATGGTGGTTCAAATGAAAATGCAATACCAGCGAGAGTATCCATAACCATATTTATCCACAGCATTTGAATTACTGTAACTGGCATGTCAACACCTATGAAAGGGCCTATTATTGAAATACTAACAGCGCATAAATTAACTGTTAACTGAAAAATAATAAACTTTCTAATGCTTTTGAATATTGTTCTGCCATATAGGATAGCATTGCTTATGGAAAGCAGATTATCATCTAAAATGACTATGTCACTAGCTTCTTTGGCTACTTCCATTCCAGACCCCATAGCAAAGCCAACATCGGCTTTTTTTAATGCTGGAGCATCGTTAACCCCATCACCTGTCATTCCTACTATTAATCCTTGTTCCTGAGCTAATTTTATTAAACGACTTTTATCTTGTGGAAGGGCGCGAGCAACTATTTTTAATTTTGGTAATATTTCTTTGATTTCTTCATCAGTTTTCGCATTTAATTCTTTACTAGTTAAAACTATTTCATTTTTTTTGATCAAGCCAACTTCTTTGCCGATAGAATATGCGGTTTTAGCATTATCACCGGTAATCATAATAGTATTTATATGGGCTTTTTCAATAAGTTTTAATCCTTCAATTGCTTCTTTTCTTATTTCATCTTTTATATAAACTATACCAACTAAACTTAATCTATTTAAACGGTCTTTGACGTCTGATGTGGCAAGAGCTAAAACACGAATTCCGCTATCCATTGCGGTTTGTATTTGCTTGTTTAGTTTTTCTTTATTAAATAACCCATATTTTTTGTTATTGGAATAGTAGTGACTACATTTATCTAAAATTAATTCGGGTGCTCCTTTAATAAGATTATAGTATTTTCCTTGATATTTAACTCTTGTTAAAGAATACTTTTTCTCACTAGAAAAGGGAATGCTTTCGATTTTTTCAAAATTTATAGGACTGTGGAAAAAATTTAGTAAGGCTCTGTCAGTAACGTTTCCACCAATAGCTTCTTGATTTTCGCTATATGAAGAGGCATTATTGGCCAAGCATGAAAGCTTTATCAGTTCATAAAAATTTTTGTTTTTAGAAAGGTCTTCTTCATCGGCAAAAATTTTTCCATCACCATCTGATATACCCACTACTTCTAATTTCCCTTTGGTTATGGTTCCTGTTTTGTCTGTAAACAATATATTTATATTTCCAGCAGTTTCAATACCCGTTAATTTTCTTACTAAGACGTTGTTTTTTAACATTCTTTTCATGTTTGAAGATAAGACTAAGGTAATCATCATAGGCAAGCCTTCTGGTACGGCGACTACTATGATGGTGACACTTAAAGTAAGAGCATGTAGTAGATAGGCAAACATTAGATGAAAATTAGTAATAGTATTTTTTATTAATTCTAAATCATAGTTGTTATTAATGATTATTACAGAAAATAAATAAGATATTGTTACTAAAGCAGCACCAATATAACCAAGTTTACTTATTTGTTTTGCAAGATGAGTTAGCCTTATTTTTAAAGGACTATCTGGAGTTTTTTCGCTAACTTCTTTGGCTAAAAGGCCATAAAGAGTCTCATCACCGACTTTTTCTACCTGCATCATTCCTTCTCCGGAATAAACAATGGTTGAACGATAGAGTTTGCTTCCTTCTTTTTTATAAGTTTCTTTTGTCTCTCCATTTAAGTTTGCTTCATTTACTTGCATAGTTCCTTTTATTAATATGCCATCCGCAGGGATTTGTTCACCAGCTTGAAGACTTATTATATCACCTACCACTATATCACCTATGGTTATTTCTTTTATTTTTTCTTCTCGGTTTACGCGGATTTTTATTTTTGAGGCGTCTTCCCACAATTTTTCAAAAGCTTTTTGACTACCATATTCGGAAATTGTGGAAATAAGGGAAGCGACAAAAATTGCAATTACAATACCAATTGTTTCGTACCAATCAAAATTTTGAAATAAAAATAACGTTTTTACAGCTAAAGCAATCAATAATATTTTGATGATGGGATCTCCTAGTGTTGAAATAAGTGACTTCCAAAAACTTTCTTTTTGTTTTTTTGTTATTTCGTTGTTTCCATATTTTTTTCGCGATGCGATTACTTCTTCTTCGGTTAATCCTGTTTTCATAGGCACCTCCTATAAAAACTTATTAGCAATTAATTAATATATGCGGATAATAAAGCGACAAAAAAAGACCTAAATTAATCCGGCCTCTTTCAATACATTATATATGCATGAGTAACTTCTTCGATTATAAAATTTGCAAAATTTACGAATGCTGGCGTTGCTTTTTTTGTATAACGTTATTATGTATTGTCTTTCTTCTTCGCTCATTACATTAGCTGGTGTACGATTTTTATTTCCGTGAACTAAACTCACTGTTCCAGCTACTACTTCATCTCTTAATTTTAAGATATATTTTGGATGATATCCTGTTATGGTAGCAATTTCTTTATAATTTAAAAAAGTTTGATTGTTTAATTTATCTTTTATAAGTTTTATTGCTAATTCTTTTTTTTTCATTTTATCACCGTT
>JAFUBK010000103.1 GCA_017460245.1 Bacilli bacterium | reverse complement strand
ATCGTTATGAAGATGATGATTTTATGGTTATGATTGGGGATAACAGTATTAGATGACATACGATAAAGGAAATATCTAATTATGAATCTATACAGTATGAAGCTTATTTGGTTTATCCTATTGATGAAGATTATTGTGTAGAAATTTTTGTTTTTTTACAAGAAGAAGATGGCGCTATTAATCAAGAAAATATTAGTAAATATATTATGGTAAAATAAAAGAATTTAGTTTTTTCTAAATTCTTTTTTATTCAACAGTAACAGATTTTGCTAAATTTTTAGGTTTATCAATATCGCAACCTCTTAGTTTTGCGGTTTCATATCCTATTAGTTGTAATGGTATGATAGTAATTAATGGGTTAACAAAATCGTTTATATAAGGAATTATAATTTTGTTATCAGCAAAATCAAATTCATCTTTTATTGTATCGATGGTTATTAAAGTGACAAATGCACCTCTGGATTTTACTTCTTTGACATTACTAAACGTTTTGTCTGAAATGTTTTTATCGGTGGCGATGGCAATAACGTTGGTGCCTTCGTCAATTAAAGAAATTGTTCCGTGTTTTAATTCTCCTGCTGGATAGGCTGAAGATACAATATAGGAAATTTCTTTTAATTTTAGCGAACCTTCCATACTTAAGGCATAATCCATACCTCGTCCGATATAGAAACAGGTGTCTTTGTCATATATGGTTTTAGCGATGCTTTTATAGTCTTTTTTGATTAAATTTTCAATTATATCTGGAAGCTTTTTAAAAGAATCTATAATTTCTAAAGCTTTTTTATCGCTTATTATTTGTTTTTTTGTACCGATACTTAATGCCATAACACTTAAAATAGCGATTTGGGCAATATAAGCTTTGGTAGTGGCAACTGATATTTCAGGACCTGCTTTGATATAAATTGTTTCTTTTGCTTCACGGGCTAGGGAAGAACCTATGACATTTACTATGGCAAGAGTATCAATGTCTTCTTCTAAAACTTTTCTTAATGATGCAAGGGTGTCGGCTGTTTCACCTGATTGTGAAATAAATATAACTAATGAATCTTTATCAATAAATACTTTTTGATATCTAAATTCGCTGGCAATATAAACATCTGTTTTTATATCTGCGTATTTTTCAAGTAAATATTTACCTACAAGACCAGCGTGATAAGCACTACCACATCCGACAATACTTATTTGTTTGTATTTTTCTAAGTTTGGCATTTCATTTACTAAACTGTCTAAATCATATTGTAAAAATTTGTGCAATGTTTCTTTTACAACACTTGGTTGTTCGTGAATTTCTTTTAGCATAAAGTGTTCATAGCCGTTTTTTTCAGCTTGTTCTAAACTACCTTCAAATATCAATATTTCTTTGTCTTGTTTTTCAAGTTTGCTATTATATATTGTTATTTTATCATTTATCTCGATAATTTCATTGTTGTCAACAAGCATATATTTATTTGTATATTTTAATATTGCAGGTACGTCTGAAGCGATAAAGTTTTCATTTTCACCAACACCAACAATAAGTGGGCTATCTTTTCTTAAGGCATATAAAGTGTTTGGAATATCATCACATAAGATGCCTAGGGCATATGATCCTACTAACAGATTTTCAAGTTGTTTTATAACATTTAAGATATCTTTTTTTTCGTTATATAGCTTGTCTAATAAAGCTGCAATAACTTCACTGTCTGTATCTGATTTAAATTTGTAATTATTAAGTATTTTTTTTAATGCTTGATAGTTTTCGATAATTCCATTATGAACTATTGTAAATTTTCCTACTTTGTGTGGGTGAGAGTTTTTTTCGATTGGTTTTCCGTGAGTTGCCCATCTAGTGTGACCAATTCCAATATTTGAAACTAAATCTTTGTCTATTTTTTCTTCTAGATATTTTATTTTTCCTACAGATTTTATAATTTGGGTATGATTTGATTTTAAATAGGCAATGCCTGCAGAATCATAGCCTCTGTATTCTAAAGACTTTAATCCACTTAATAAAACTTCAATTGCATTTTGTTTTCCGACATATCCGATAATACCGCACATGCTTACCGCCTCCTAAATGTTTTATAGAACCATTATATAAAAAAAAACAAAAAAATAAGAAAAATTGGCCT
>JAFUBK010000102.1 GCA_017460245.1 Bacilli bacterium | reverse complement strand
TACATATTTCAACAAAACAACAAAAAAACAAATTAAAAGAGTTAATGACAAAACCAGTGAAACAATTACTGGAACCAGCAGTTTTACATATTCAGTAAAACAATACGTTCCATACAATTTAGCTAAATATAATAATACTGCATTAACCAGTGCGATAACCGGATTTAGTTTCAGCGATACTTTAAAAGACGGTTTAGTAATAGATTCTGTTAGTGACATCACTGTAGAAAATATGACCGGCACTGATGTAACAAGCACATATTTTAATATAACTTTAAGCTCAGATAAAAGAACCGCAACTGCCACTTTAAAACCAGCTAAAGTAAGTGATACAACATTTTATGGACAACACTATATTATGAAAATAAAAGCCCATGCCAAATCTGGATACACAAAATGGACTGATTATTTAAGTAATGGTAAAATAACAGTTCCAAATACAGCAACAACGACATTCACCCGTGGAAGCGGCAATGATTCGAAAAATTCTAACACCGTTAATGTAAACTTAAATATTCCAGTAACAGTAAATTATCAAATAGTTGGCACTGCACCATCAGAAGCACCAGCCGCACCTGCTTCAGAGACAAAAAATATAGGTGACGCCTATACAACAAAGAGTAAACTTAGTGATGGTGTGTATAACAACAAAAAATGTACTTTTTCAGGTTGGAATACAAAAAATGATAATGGTACATTGTCTGGAACATGGACTAATGGAACAGCTTTAAAAGAAAATCTTACGCTATATGGAAAATGGAACTGTGCGGATCCAGTTATTGTTAACTATAATATTACTAGTACAGACAATCCGCCAGTAAGCACGATTAGCATTAATAAATCCAAACCAGACAATGTTGGTGTTGGTACAGTATATGTTGGTGATAAATATACCGCTGAACCAGAACTAACTACAACTTGGAAAAAGAAAAAATGCACATTTACTGGTTGGACAACCGACAATACATTAAATACAAAATGGGCTGCAAATACAACTCTAGCGACCACAAATTTAACAAAAAACGCATCAATAGATGGATATGAGTTAAATTTATATGGTGGATGGAGTTGTGAAAAATTAGTTCTAGACCCAACAAAAACAGTAAATGATAAACAGCAAATAGAAATAGAAGCAGACGAAAAATTTACTTTTACAATCACTCATAATGTACCAAATATAACAGATTCACACTTTTATTACGATAAATATGTCGTAACCGATCAATTAGAGCCAGCTTTAAAAATAAGAGAAGTAGATATAAAAGATAAAAATGGAAGTGATTTAAATGATTTCTTCACGGTAACAATTGCAGGCCAAAAAGTTACCATCACCGCTAATAATGATTATCTAGCAAATCCATCTTTCTATAATCAGACTTATAATTTTATGATAATTGCCAGCAAAAGAGATGGTGCCGATTTAACAAATTACCTTCAAACAAACGGAGAGTATGAAATACCGAATAAAGCAGCCATCGAAATAAACGAAGATGCAATAAATAAAACTACACTGGAAACCAATGAAGTCAAATTAAAAGTTAAAAAATTTGATATAAAATATCACGTTATAGGAGATGTGAATCCTCCTGCAAACTTAACCGATCCACTTCCGGCAGATACAAAAGCTCTATCTGGAAGTGCCTATAACCAGGAAAATAAATTAACAACGACTTATATTGAAAAAAAATGTACCTTTAATGGTTGGTATTTAGATGAAGGATTTACCAAAAAGTGGATCGATGGTGACAAAGTTAACAGTAATTTAGATTTTTATGGTAGTTGGCAATGTGATAACGTTGTAAATGACATCAACAAAACAGCTACTTTAGACAAAATCGTTGGAACACAAAACTTTGAATACACAATTTATCAAACTGTTCCAAACTTAGAAGAAGCTTTTTACTATAAAAATTATGAAATTATTGATGCTTTAGAGCCAGTATTAGAAACTGAAAAAGATAATATAAATGTTTATGTAGGTGAAACAAAAGTTACAGACAAATTTAATATCGAAGTTAGCGGTCAAACAGTAACTATTACAGCCAAAGATACCACATCAGCTGATTTTTATAACAAAGAATACAAATATGTAATCACCGTTAATAAAAAAGATGGTGCCGACCTAACAGACTACCAAGAAGGAGATACATATATTATTCCAAATAAAGCCCATCTTAAAGTAAAAACAGCCGCTGATACAACCGAAGAAAAAGATAGCAATGAAGTAAAAAAAGAAATAGGCAAAGTTACTGTTGATTATCAAATAATTGGAACGAACAACCCAGACTCAAGCTTAACCGATCCAATTCCTTCAAGCGTAACTTTCTTAGCAGGTGAAAAATATAAAGCTGCAAGCCCGCTAACTACCCGCTATACAACTAAAACTTGCACCTTTAACGGTTGGTATACAGATACAAAATTACAAAACAAATATCAAGACGACAGCGTTGTTAACGAAGATATGACTTTGTATGGTTCGTGGGATTGCATAGAAATTGTAAATGTTCCACCAACATCATCATTTGTTTCTAAAGTTTTACTTGTAATCGGAGTACTTTTAGTAGCTGCTGCAGCCATCATGATATACACAACAGCAAAAGAAAAAAAAGTTAATCAAGGATGATAAACTCATTCTTTTTTCTTGAAAAAAAACATATAATTATATATAATCAATATAGGAGGCCGTTGTATGAAATTCTTATTAAAAGTTCTCGCCATATTACTTGTTTTATTATTCTCATTAAAATTAATAATTCATATTTTTGATAAAGGTCACGAAGTAAGCTATACTATTCAAAACTTTAGAGTAAAAGAAACACTTAAAGTAAAAAACAAAAACAATTATTATTTTGAAATAAAACACGAAAAATTTAAATTAAACTTCCAGATTTTTAAAGATTATAATAAAAGTGAAAACGTAATAAATAAAATTATGTATCACCAATTTAACGATTATGAATGTATTTTACCAATATTTAAAAACAACGATGTTTTAACTGATATAATGTGCTTAAAAGATAATGAAATAACATACTATCGTGATTTAAATTCATCTGATTCAGAAATGGATAAATTCATAAATTCATTAGAAAAGTATGGTTACAACAAAACCAATTATATTGATTCATCAACACCAAAAAACACTAATAACCAAATAATATATGAAGAAAATCTATTAGAAAATCACTATCTCGGAATGGAAAACTACAAACGAATCACCATAATAAATAGCGAAGTAAAAAACATAAAATTCTTTGATAATGACATTTACACAAAACCAATTAGTATTTTTACAGATAAATATTACGTAGTTGCCGATTACAACTCAGAATATACGTTTAAAAAATTTTATGTAGTAAATTTAATTAACGGAAATATTAGAGAAATAAGAAGTTATAATGAAATATCACTAGATTCTGTAATGCAAGGGGCCGTAGGTGAAGATGTTTACTTGTTTGATAAAGACGCCCAAATTCAATACAAAGTAAGCTTAAAGAATGAAATGGTAAAACAAGTTGGCAACAAAGATTCAATAAAATACTATAATGGAAAGTGGACAACGATGAGTTTAAAAGAAGCCTTGGAAAACAAAACATTTGAAAATTATCACACCGATAAAATTCAAAATTATGTCAAAGTAGATAAAGATGGCAGCTATTATTATATGTATCAAAAACAAAATAATACATATTCAGTTTATAGAGCCGATGTTCAAAACCCAAAAATAAAAACATATTTATTCAAAACAACAGACTTAAATAGCGTCATATATTTAGAAAAATACATTTATTATAAAAATGGTAAAACCTTCTATTATTATAGTGAAGTAGGAAACAAAAAAGTTGTGGAAAACCCCGAGCTAGAATTTAATAGTGATATTTCACTAGGCGTTTATCAAAAACAATAGAAAAAGAGGTACAAAAATGACAAAACTAGGATTATGTCTTTCAGGTGGCGGTAGCAAAGGAGCATACGAAATCGGAGTTTATCGTGCCCTTCGAAGAATAAAAAAAAATCCTGAAATAGTAACTGGCACATCCGTTGGAGCTTTAAATGGGCTTTTAATAGTACAAGGAGATTTATATAAATCAGTAAAACTGTGGAAAAATATATCTTTCCGACAAATCTATGATGAGAATTCATTCAAAGATTGTGATGATTTAAGCATTGCCGAAATTTATAAAAATTATGCCAAATCATTTATCAAAGAAGGCGGAATGGATATAAAAGGATTGCTTAATATCTTTGATGAATATTACGATTCAAAAAAGTTTTTTACTTCACCAATTGATTATGGTTTAGTAACATACAATCTAACAAAACATAAACCAGTTATGATGACAAAGAAAGATTTAACTCCAGAAACAGTAAAAGACTACGTTATTGCTTCAGCCTCGTGCTTTCCAGCATTTAAGCCATATAAAATAAAAGGCGATAATTACATAGATGGTGGATATTACGACAATTTACCAATCAATTTAGCCGTAGAAATGGGTGCTGATGAAATAATTGCTGTTGACCTTCGTGCAGTTGGATTCAAAAGAACTGCTCCCGAAGGAGTTCCATTAGTCGTAATTACTCCAAAAAATAAAATTGGTTCTTTTCTAGTATTTGACAAAACAAAAGCCAAAGAAGCTATGCACTTTGGTTATAACGATACAATGAAAATGTATGGTAAATTGGATGGCGACAAATTCACCTTTAAAAAACGAAATTTAGTTAGAAACTACAATAAATACGCTAAACAATACGATCAACATTTTCACTCCATATTTGATAACGCAAATGGTAAAATAATTAACAAACTAACTAATTTACCGCTATTTAAAGAATATTTAGACAATCTTTTATCATATAAAAAATTTAATCAAATAGTCGAAAAAGCCGGATTTTATCTAGACTTTCCAGAAGATATTATCTACAATATAAAAACTTATAACAAAGGCCTTTTTAACGAACTTTTAAAAGCAAATCCAATTGATATAAAAATAATTACTAAAAAAATAAAAAACAAAAACTTTACAAAAATTTTAGACAAAAAACAAATAGTTAGATTTTTCTATGATACAATTGTAAATAACAACATTAAAGAAGCTTATACCTATATACCATTTTTTATAGATGAATTTATGGTGGCATTATATATACTTATAACAAAAGGAAGAAAAAAATCCTATTAATTAAATACGTGATATAATTAAAGAAGGTGATACAAATGAAAAAAACAATTTTAACAGGAATTAGGCCAACAGGAAATCTTCATTTAGGACATTACTTTGGTGCTGGACAAAATTGGATAAAACTTCAAAACGAAGATTATGATTTTTATTTAGAAATAGCTGATATCCAAGCTCTAACAGATAATTTTGACAATCCTGCAAAAGTAAGACACAATGTTAGAGAAATAGTGATGGATATGGTAGCTATGGGTGTAGATCCTAATAAACTGCATCTTTTTGTTCAATCAATGGTCCCAGAAATTGCCGAATTAACAGTAATCTATTCAAATTTAGTCACAATGGCACGCCTATACCGCAATCCAACTGTAAAAACCGAAATTGCCCAAAAAAAAGCTTTATTTGGTAACAGTGGAGAAAGTGTAACGTATGGTTTTGTTGGTTACCCAGTATCACAAGCCGCCGACATCACCGCATTTGAAGGTCAGCTAATTCCAGTAGGTGAAGATCAACTTCCACTTATTGAACAATGTCGTGAAATTGTTCACAAGTTTAATACAATTTACGGGCAAACGTTAGTTATGCCAGAACCACTACTTTCAGAAACACCAAGAATAAAAGGCTTAGATGGAGCTGAAAAAATGGGTAAAAGTTTAGGTAATGGTATTTTCTTAGTTGATAGTGAAGAAACCGTTAAAGAAAAAATTATGTCAGCAGTAACTGATCCTGACAAAATTCATAAAGATGACCCTGCAAATCCTGAAAAATGTATGGTTTATTATTATCACAAACTAATAAAAAATAAAAACATAAATACCGTTTGTGAAGAATGCAAAGCAGGTAAACGTGGATGTGTAGCTTGCAAAAAAGAACTAATAGAAAAAATGATAGAATTTTTAAAACCAATTCAAGAAAAAAGAAAAGAATTAGAAGAAAATCCACAAATAGTAGATGACATTTTGATTCAAGGAACAGAAAAATCCATAAAAAAAGCAAAAGAAACAATGAAAAAAGTAAGAAAAAGTATAAAAATAGATTATTTTAATGAAGAATAATCTATTTTTTTACCAAAATACATAAAATTTAATATGTTTAAAAATATATTAAAAGGGATTATAATAGGTATTGCCAAAATTGTTCCTGGCGTAAGTGGAAGTATGATTGCCATATCTTTTGGAGTTTATAAACCAACTTTAGAAACAATTTCCAATCTCAAAAAATTAACTTTTAACAAAATAAAGTTTTTAATAAGTTTATTTTTATGAATTATGTTATGTATTTGTATATTCATCAATATTTTA
>JAFUBK010000101.1 GCA_017460245.1 Bacilli bacterium | reverse complement strand
TTAAAAGTGAAAAATTTAAAACAATTTCTTTGTCAATGCACTTACGATGCGAAGATAATAAAGAAGATGTAGTTTACCGTAAACTTCTAAGAAACTATTTACTTTCAGGAACAAAAAAATTTCCAAATTTAAATAGTTTTAATAAAGAAAAATTAAACCTCTACAATCCTTTTATTAACATAAATAGTTATGTTTACGGGTTGGATCGTTCATTTGTCATTCAAGCACAGTTTACTAACGAAAAATACACTGAAAAAGGTATGAATGAAAAGAATATAAATTTTATTTTAGATGTTTTATATAATCCAAAAATAAATGGCAAAAAATTTGACAAAGAAACTTTTGAAATTGTTAAACATGATTATATTGAAGACTTAAAAAGTTTAAAAGATAGCCCTTCATTATACAGCAAAGAAAGATTGTTTGAAGAAATGAAAACTGGCAAATTTGAAATATTAAACACTAAAGAAAAGATTGAATTGGCCAAAAAAATAGATGAAACAAAACTTTACAAATACTATCAAAACTTATTTGAAACAAATTCCTTAGATATATTTATTTGTGGAAATTTCTCTGAAAATAAAATGAAAAAACTAATTGAAAAACTTATTAAAGGCAATTTTAAATTCAAAGAAAAAAATAGATATATTACATATGATAAAATTATACCAAAACCAATTGAGATTATTGAAAAATCAAGCACTTCACAAAGTAACTTTGCCATTGGTTTGAAATTTAAAGACTTAACCGATTTTGAGCGAAAATATGTTTCAACAATTTATACCGGAATTTTAGGCATATCTTGGAATAGTAAACTATTACAAGTCGTAAGAGAGCAAAATTCGCTATGTTATTCAATATATGCCACCAAAGACATTTCTAGATCAACACTTTACATATATGCTGGAATTGATGCTGAAAATTATGAAAAAACATTAAAACTAATAAAAAAACAAACCCTTGCAATGCAAAAAGGAGAATTTACCGAAAATGATATTCTACAGCACATTCAAACATACACAAACTCATTAATCGAAATTGAAGATAACCAAATGGATGTAATGAATAATTTAATCTCTGAAATACTTTCAAATACTGATAGTGTAAGCAAAAGAAAAGAAAACATAAGTAAAGTTACCAAAGAAGACATCATAAACATTGCAAAAAAAATAAGCTATGATACCATATATCTATTAAAGGGGGGAAAGTAAATGATAAAAGAAAAATTGATAAACTTAGATTTAGACATTTACAAAGAAACTTTAGATAATGGCCTTTTAGTATATATATGTCCGATGAATAGACACGATGTTCACGCTTCAATTTCTACTAAATTCGGTAACGACATATTAGATTTTAAACCAATTGGAAAAACAGAATATCTAACAATACCAACAGGAACTGCTCATTTTTTAGAGCATAAAATGTTTGCTAAAGAAGACGGACCAGATCCGATGAGTGTTTTTGCTTCTAATGGAGCTTATTCTAATGCATACACCAGCAGTAAAGTAACAAGGTATTATTTTACAGGTGCTTCGCATTTCTACGAAAATTTAAAAACCCTACTAGACTGCATAACCAAGCCGTATTTTACAAAAGAAAACATTGCCAAAGAACAGGGAATAATTGCTCAAGAAATTAAAGCAGGTTTAGATGATCCAGAACACGCCCTTTATTTTGCTGCCCTCCAAGGAGTATTTAAAAATCATCCGCACAAGTATCCAGTATTTGGTTATTTAAATACAATCAGTAAACTTAACAAAGAAATTCTTTATGATACTTACAATACTTTTTATCATCCATCAAATATGTTTATGGTTATAACTGGTAACGTCAATCCCGAAAAAACCATAAATTACATTAAAGAATATTTTCATAATAAAAAATATCCTGAAAAACAAAAAATAGAAAAAAAGCATTATAATGAACCCAAAATAGTTTCTAAAGAAAAAAATCAAATAAGTATGGATGTTACTAATAAATTATTAACTTTTTCATATAAATTAAAACCAAATTATGACAGGTTTAAATCACGAACCTATTTACTAATATATTTAAATACACTCTTTGGTTCAATATCAAACTTTTATGATGAAAATTTTAAAGACAAAAATAGTTTAAGCGACGTTTCCTTTTATCTAGAAACCGTAGATGACTATCTAATTGCTCATTTCGATGTTGAAGTTTTAGATAAAGAAGACATTATCGCCAAAATAGATAAATTAATAAACACAAAACAGGTGAATAAAGAAACTTTTAATTTATTTATCAAAAACGTTCTAAACGACTTAATATTAACTACTGAAAACGTTCTAAGCATGGCTAATTTAATAGTTAACCAAATAATTGAATATAATGATTTTGATGCAAAAATATATGATAAATATCAAAAACTAAATTTTGAAGAATATAAAGAATATATAAATTCATTAGACTTTAAAAATCATACATTAAGTATTATCACAAAAAATAACTAAAATAGGTATTTTTTACCTATTTTTATTCAACGATACAAAAAGCTTGATTTTTAATTAAAAATATGATAAATTATAAACGCTGGGAGGGGAAATTATGCAAATAGTATTAATAATCCTATCAATATTAATGATTGCTATAGTTGTTTTACAAAGTGGCAAATCAGCACAATCAAGTAGTAGTATAATGGGTGGAAACGATGAGTTATTCGCCAATCGTAAAGAACGTGGTAGTGAACTTTTCATAACTAGATTAACCGCAGTATTAGGATTTTTGTTTTTCCTAATCTGTATAGTGATGGAATTTTTAGGATAATAGCTACGGCTATTATTTTTTAATCGAAAAATATAAATGTAATATAATAAAATGGAGGGATAAAATGAATATAAATTCTGAAGGTGCTGTATATTATCTATGTGATGACCGTGATGTTGTTATTACATCAAAGCATTTACCAAACAGAGGAGACTATTTAGAAAACACCCAATTCACAGAAATAACATTAGAAGATATTATAGGACCTAGTAAGTCAGAACAACAAGAAAGTGGAAAACAAAAAGTAAAAACCAAAAAGCCAATAAAATAATTGGCTTTTAATTTGACATTTTTAATAACTTATGATAGGATACTCCGTGCAAATAAAGGGGGAAAACCATGAAAAGTCAAAAAGAAAGATTGAAAGAAGCACTTGGTAATATTGCATCTAACTGTGCGTATATAAAATTCAGTGGGGAAGAAGTAGACTATATTCGAATTGATGATGTTATATTCGATAATCCAAAAACAATGGCAGATGACGTAATCGCATATGCAGAAAAGATAAGAAAGGCTGAAACTTTAGCCTTACAATATAAAAATATTGAAGATATAGGAAAACATATAGATCCTTATATCAAAAAATATCATCCAATATGGATTTATACCCGTGAACAAGCCGGTTTTACAACACCAAATGAAGGTGAAGAAAACTGTTACAACGAATACATAATAAAAACCTATGAACAGTGGATGAACTTTTTCGTAACCGCTGGTGGTATGCAACCAATCTTTAACCCAAATGTTAAAAAAGACGCTCCAATGAACTATAAAGTTTTTGAATCAACATTTAACTTTGAAAACGAAGAAACAAAAAAATTTGACGAGGATCCAAGTAAATTTGCTCACGAAGATTTTTTGACATTTGATAGAGTTTCTTATCTAAAAGAAAAAACCGATTTATATCAAGAAGAGATAAGTAAAGGTGTAAAAACAAAAAATTTAACTTATAATATGAAAGACGTAAGTTTTTCTTTAGACGAAGAAAAATTTCCGTTAGTTAGTATAGGAAAACATAATAAAAAAATAACATATGATTTAAGAAACACTGAAGACGCAATACTATGTTATTGTCGTCTTGCTGATAAAAATCCAGACAAAGAAGAATTTACACAATATAGAGAGTATCTGGCTGGTGCCAGATACTATAAAAAAAGATAGGAAAGTGGTAAAATGAACCAAAAAGAAATATTAAAAGAAGCATTAGGAGAAATTTCCGAAAACTGTGCTTACATTAAATTTAATGGCGACGAAATAGAATATATTAGAATAGACGATCACATATTTCGTGATCCAAAATCTATGGGTGATGATATTATTGAATACACAAAGAAAATTCACGAAGCCGTTGACAAAGTTATGGAATATAGCGATTGCACCGAATACGGACCGCACATCGATCCTCTAATAACCAAATACCATCCATGTTGGATAGGGTTAAGAGAATTTAACAAATTCGTTAAAGTTAAAGAAGGCGAGGAGCCTTGTATAAAACCGCATACATATAAAACATATGACCAGTGGATTCATGCAGAACATTTAGCTGCGGGAATGAATCCAATATATGTTCCCAAATTAGCTAGAGATTCAATTATAAGTAGAGAAGTATTCGAATCAGTTATTGAAAATGCAACTGCTAATTTAGACCCAAATGAACCAATTTTAGTTCATCCAGATTTATTAGCGTTTAATGAAACTGTAAAATTAAAAAAATACATTGATTCGTATCATCGAAAAAGAAAAACCATCGAAAATAAAAAAGATTTAGAATACAATTTTAAAGACGTAAGTTATCGCCTTAGTAGAGCGGGATTTCCGTTAATTATAGTTGGAACTAATAATAAAAGAAGAGAATACGATATACGTGAATCTAGCCAAAGGGATAAACTTTATATGCGTTTAGGTGATAAAAATCCAAATACTGAATTTTCTGATATTGCAAAAACCTTAAGAAAAAATCGTTAACTTTACAGATAAAATAATATTTTATTTGCATTTTAATAAAATATAGTGTATATTTATAATGTACTTATTCTTGGATTAAAAGAACTCCATCTTTTAACCTAGGTCTAAGCGAATTGAAAATTAAAAGGAGGAAATTATGGCTTTAACAAAAGAACAAAGAGCTAAAATCGTTAAAAAATATGGTAAAGATGCTAATGACACAGGCTCAGCTGCAGTACAAATTGCTATCTTAACAGAAGAAATCAAAGAACTTAACGAGCATTTAGCTGTACATCCACATGACTACCATTCAAGAAGAGGACTTCTTAAAAAAGTAGGTCATAGAAAAAGCTTACAAAATTATTTAATGAACAAAGATATTGCACAATATCGTGAACTTATTAAATCATTAGGCTTAAGAAAATAAAAAAATAGTAGGCACTCTTTTTTGAGTGTCTTTTATATGGAGGTAAAGTATGAAAAAAACATTCGAATTAGATTTCAGGGGAAGAAAATTAATTGTTGAACACGGACAACTTGCCAAGCAAGCAAGCGGTTCAGTCTTAGTAAGATATGGAGATACTGTAGTGCTTTCAACTGCCGTAGTTTCCAAAACTGCTAATTTATTATCAGATTTTTTTCCACTAATGGTTTTATATCAAGAAAAATTGTATTCTGTAGGTAAAATCCCTGGTGGCTTTATAAAAAGAGAAGGTAGACCAACAGAAAATGCCACTTTAGCTGCTAGAATGATCGACAGACCAATGAGGCCACTATTTCCAGAAGATTTCAAAAACGAAGTTCAAATTGTAAATACCGTTCTTTCGGTAGACCCAAATAACTCACCAGAGATGACCGCCTTATTTGGTTCATCACTTGCAACTTCAATCAGCAAAATACCATTTAATGGTCCAATTGCTTCAGTTAAAGTCGGTAGAGTAGACGGTAACTTTATAATTAATCCAACACCCGAACAATCAGAACTTTCAGATATTGATCTTACAGTAGCCGGTACAAAAGAAGCAATCAATATGGTAGAGTCTTCAGCAAAAGAAGTAAATGAAGATGATATGCTAGAAGCTTTAATGTTTGGTCATGAAGCCATTAAAGAGTTAAGTGCTTTCGA
>JAFUBK010000100.1 GCA_017460245.1 Bacilli bacterium | reverse complement strand
TCAGCAAGTACAAAACTTCTACCATCTTTAACTCTAACTACACCAAGATTAGGCTTTAAAGTTGTAAAAGGATAATCGGCAATTTTAGGTTTAGAAGCTGAAACTTTAGAAATAAATGTTGATTTGCCAACACTTGGCATTCCAACAAGTCCAACATCCGCAATTAATTTCAGTTCTAGTTTTACCTTGCGATATTCACCAGGTTCCCCATTTTCAGCAAAATCAGGCGCTGGATTATTACGCGTTGCAAAAGCAATATTTCCTCTACCACCTCTACCACCAAAGGCCACAATAACCGAGTCATTTTCCTTAGTAAGATCAGCAACAATTAAATCTGTATCAACATCAGTAATAACCGTTCCAAGTGGAACATTAACAACAACATCAGTAGCATTTTTCCCGTGCATTCCTTTTCCTAAACCGTTTTCTCCTGAAGAACCCTTAATAATTTTTTTATATTTAAAATCAACCAAAGTATTTAAACCTGTATCAACCTTAAAAATAATATTAGCACCTCTGCCACCATTGCCACCAAAAGGGCCACCCATTGGTACCCCTTTTTCTCTTCTAAAAGCTTTGCAGCCATCACCACCATTACCAGCGTACAATTCAACATAAGCTTCGTCTACAAACATATTATCATCCCTTTAATTAAGTTTTGTTCCGCAAAAGAAACAAACATCAGCTGAAGGCGCTAAACGTGTTCCACATTTTGGACAAACCTGTTGTTTTCTATCATCAAGAGGAGTAATAATTGGTGCTTGCTCTTTTTTTTCTTCATCATGAGCCTCAACATAAGTAACCTGTCTTTTATCAGGCTCTAAAGATTGATTAGTAAACACCGAATCTTGATTATTAGGGTCAACCATTTGAATATTTTGTTCAAATAAATAAGGTTCTACCTCTGTCTGTCCAGTTACAGCATTGCCACTAGATTCTGGAAAAGTTAACTCTTCAACTTTTGGTTGCTTACTTAAAGCATTTTGCGTTGCTAAAAACTCTTCTGTAAGTTCATATTCATTAGGCAAAAATTTAAGATTTCTAAAAACCAGTTCTGGAAACTTATACATTGGAATAACCAAATACCAAACAGCTTCATCTTCACTCATACCAAAAGCTTTAAGCAATTCCTTTATAATAATATAAAAATAGTATAAATTAACAAAAGGAATTAACGTAAAATAAAACACTTTCATTTTTAAATTAAGTAGTTTAACCAACACTAATTTATTATAAAAAGGCACAAAAGCTTTAATAGGTTGTTCTTTAGCTTTTTTAAACAAATTTGCTAAACAAATTTTTACAGTTATATATACAATAAATAAAACCAAAAATAAAAGTTCAAAATATAATCCAGTCCCTTCAAACATAATATTCTCTCCTCCAACAACATTATTATAGCACACCAAAAAGACTATTAGCAACAAAACATCAAATTAAACATCTTTCGATATTCTACTCATCTGAATACGAATTTCTCTTTGTCTACTCGGATCATAATTACTTTTACTTGTATTAACGCTAGGTACATCAACTTTTTTATTAGCGTTCTGAGCCATTTGGCGCCCAATTTCCATATTTTTTCTAGACATATTCATCTGATCTACTATATTAGCTCTTGTATTGTTAAAACCTCTAAGCATCTTATTGTTAAAATTATTATTACCATTTTCATGAAGTATCATTTTTCCATCTCCCTTATCTTTTTAACTGGTCCATAAGTTTCTCGGTATCCATCAATTAATCCATACTTTGAAATAGCTTCCAAATGTTTTTTTGTCGGATATCCCTTGTGATTAGCAAAGCCATACTCTGGATATTTTTTATCAATTTCATACATCATTCTATCCCTCGTTACTTTGGCAATCACCGAAGCAGCAGCAATCGAAATACTTTTAGCATCCCCTTTTATTATAGGTATAACAGGAATATCAATGTCAATAGGCATCGCATCTGATAAAACATATTCCAAATTAATTTGCCTTCGAACTGCATCTATAGCCATTATCATTGCCTTACGGCTAGCCTCATATATATTTATTTTATCAATTTCTTCACTAGAAACAATGCCAACACCATATATCGCATTTTCCACAATATAATCATAAAACTTATCACGTTTCTTTTCAGATAATTTCTTAGAATCAGTAAGCCCTTCTAACTTAAAATCAGAAGGTAAACAAACACACGCTGCGACCACCGGTCCAAACAAAGGCCCTCTACCAGCCTCATCAGTTCCCCCAATATATTTTATACCTTTAGAAAACAATTCCTTTTCGTATTTCCATAAATCTATCATAACATCACTATCCATTAGTATTATACCACACATAAAAACAAATTATATATTCCCAGAAAAAAACATTTAAAATTATACAAAATACTAACACTAATATTAAAAGAAACATCTTTAGTAGATTAAAAAAGCAATAGATATATCTATCACTTTTATTTTACAACAATATTTACAAGTTTATTTGGAATAACTACAACGTTTACAATTTTTTTACCATCAGTAAATTTTTGAACATTTTCGTTTTCCATTGCTAATTTTTCCATTTCTTCTTTAGTTGAATTAATTTTAGTTATTACCTTACCTCTAACTTTACCATTAAATTGAATAACCAACTCATATGAAGAGGCGATTGTTTTAGCTTCCTCATAACTAGGCCACACACTTTCACATAAAACATTTCCTAACTTACTCATCTCATTTATTTCTTCAGTAATGTGAGGCGCTATCGGATTAAGCAAATGTACCAAAACTCTCAAATCATCTTTAGTAATACTATCAAATTTTTCATATTCGTTAAGTAGAATCATCAAAGATGAAACAGCAGTATTATATTTCATATTAACTAAATCATTTGAAACTTTTTTTATCGTTTGATGAACTACAGTTTCATTAGTATAACCCTTTTTATCATTTAATTTATCTTGTAATCTGAAAATTCTTTCCAAAAACTTACTACATCCTTTAAGCCCATTAGTACTCCAAGCAGCATCTTTTTCATAATCACCAATAAACATTTCATAAGTTCTAAGTGCATCTGCCCCATATTCGTTAATCACGTCATCAGGGTTAATAACATTTCCCTTAGATTTACTCATTTTTACACCATCTGGTCCTAAGATCATTCCATGAGATACCCTAATATCAATTGGTTCCTTATTTGGTACCAAACCAATATTATACAAAAATTGATTCCAAAATCTCGCATAAAGTAAATGTCTAGCAGTATGCTCCATACCACCATTATACCAATCAACTTTACCCCAATATTTCAACGCTTCTTTTGATACAAATTCTTTATCATTATTAGGATCCATATAACGAAGGAAATACCAACTAGACCCAGCCCAGTTAGGCATCGTATCAGTCTCTCTTCTAGCATCATTGCCGCATTTTGGACATTTACAATTAACCCACTGCTCTATATTTGCAAGCGGACTTTCACCATCTTCTGTAGGTTCATAATTGGCAACATCTGGAAGAAGCACTGGAAGATCTTCGTCATTAACTGGTACCCAGCCACATTTATCACAATAAACTAGTGGAATTGGTTCTCCCCAAAATCTTTGACGAGAAAAAACCCAATCTTGAAGTCTATAGTTTGTTTTTGGTGACCCAATTTTCATTTCTTCCAAATATTCAATCATTCTACTTATAGCCTCTTTTTTATTTGAAAGCCCATTTAAAAAATCAGAATTAATATAAACACCATCGCCAACATAAGCTTCTTTTGATATATCCCCACCTTCAATTACAGGAATAATATCTATACCATATTTTTTAGCAAATTCGTAATCTCTTTCATCATGCGCCGGAACTGCCATAATAGCACCAGTTCCATATCCCATCATAACATAATCAGCAACGTAAACATCAATTTCTTTCTTTGTTAGTGGATTTATAGCTTTAATTCCTTCAAGCTTAACACCTGTTTTCTCTTTTACAAGTTCTGTTCTTTCAAATTCTGTTTTTGTTTTAGCTTGTTCTTGATATTCTTTTACTTCATCGATATTTTTAATAAGTAAAGCAAGTTTTTCTATTATTGGGTGTTCAGGCGCTACCACCATAAATGTAACACCATATAAAGTATCAGGACGAGTCGTATAAACCCTTAATTTTTCACCACAATTAGCAGAAAAATCAATTTCAGCACCAGTACTCTTACCAATCCAATTTATTTGACCAAGCTTAACACGATCCGCAAACTTTGTATCATCAAGACCTTTTAATAAATCTTCTGCATAATCACTCATTCGAAGAAGCCATTGATCTTTTTCCTTTTGAACAACTTGGCTTCCACATCTTTCACAAACACCACCAGCCGAATCTTCATTAGATAAACCAGTTTTACAATTTGGACACCAATTTATATTTTTCTTAGCTTTATAAGCCATGCCATGTTTATAAAATTGCAAAAATTGCCATTGAGTCCATTTATAATATTCCGGATCAGTAGTTGAAAACTCTCTAGACCAATCAAAAGAAGTACCCAAACTTTTAATTTGTTTTTTAAATGTTTTTATATTTTCTTTAACTGCTTCTTTTGGATGAATTTTATTTTTAATCGCATACTGTTCTGCCGGTGCTCCAAAAGCATCCCAGCCCATTGGAAATAATACATTATAGCCATTCATTCTTTTCATTCTCGCGACCGCATCTAAAGCCGTATAACTACGAACGTGCCCAACATGAAGTCCCGCACCAGAAGGATAAGGAAACTCAACTAATATATAGTATTTTTCCTTGTCTGATCCAGTAATCGCTTTAAAAGTTTCCCTGTCTTCCCAATATTTTTGCCATTTCTTCTCTATTTTTTTAAAATCATACATCTTATTTACCTTCTTTCTTTTTATAAAGCTTACCCAAAATATAATAACAAATTAAAATTAACGGAATTATTAAAATAAAAGCTACTAATAATTTTATGATTAAACTATCAAAAACTTCAACAATCGTAATTACCAACGCCATTATAAAGGAATTAGTTAAAGATAAGCTATTTGCAAACTTTTTATAATTTAATTTTTTTAAATCTAATTTATAAACATTTTTAAAAAAAGTAATTTGTTTTCCTTTTTTAAAAGCTTCTATACCTTTATCACGTGAAACAACCACAATATAATATACAAAATAAATTACTACAAAGCAAAACACAAACGTTAAAATATATTCCATAATTCCTCCTTTTTACATAAAAAAGTATTATGTATAAGGACGAACTTGTCGTGGTACCACCTTATTTCATAATACTCTAGATATTATCTTAAAGACTTAACGCGCCTACCGTCACACACTTATCATATGTAAAGCTCCTAAGTAAGTTCATAAGTTTTCTTTAAAAACTTTCACCAACCGTTTTCTCTCTAAAAAAGTTTCCTTATTACTACTCTTATTCATCGCCGTTCTAAAAAACATTATATTACAAAAAAAAGATTAAGTAAAGAAAAGAAATAGAATTTTTCTATTTCTTTTTAACAAAACTGTAACTTCTAATAAAATGTTCAATATTTTATTAAATTTCACTAATATACTCAAGTAATTTAATAAACATTTTAACAAATTTTTTATCGAGACCTTTTTTACCAAGTTTTCTAATTTCAATACGTTTCTTTTGAATCGTCAAATCGCTAAACAATATTTCATCAATTTTTTCTTTCATCATAGTTGGAATCTGCAGATCACTAATAATTCCTTCAATATCACGATTAATCAAACGAACTGCGTCTATTTCAATATCTTTTCCGCGGCAATTAACAGTAAGTTGACCAACCGTTTTAACATCATTAACCTCGACAATAAAATCCTCACCATCAACGTAAGTTTTAAAAGATACTTGATTATTTCCAAAATAAATAGTTACATCTTCAGTTCTTTTAGTATTTCTAAATACAAATTTATAATTACGTTTATCAGGAACAATTCCACTTTTTCCTTCAACACTTCTAATTATCACACTATAATTGTTAGGCATATAATTATATTCAATATCGGTTTTTAAATAAAAACCTTTACGATATAAATCGCTTTCACCATCATCTTCAAATAAAGTATAAGTATTACTTTGACCTGGGAAAATTTGAATTTCCATATCCTTAGGTGGCGTCGTATCATTTAAATTTTCACTAATCCCCATTGGAATAATTGCGCCAGCAGATGCGAAAACCGGATATTCCTCATCTTTAAAGAAAGAAATATAATTATGTCCACCAGGAAATTTCTTTCCAGTTACAAAATCATACCAAGTTCCTTTAGGAACATAAAAATTATGAACAACCCTATCCATGACATAGTCTTTAGAACTAACAATTGGACAAATAAGTAATGAAGAACCAAAATAATATTCATTACGATATATCAAATCATCATATAATTCCATATTAGATAAATAAATAGGTTTAATAAGCGCTTCGCCATATTTATGATATTTATAAGCTTCACTATAAATATATGGTATTAATTTATGACGTAATTGTAAATAATCTTTAACAATTGTATAAGTTTTAATTCCCCATCGCCATGGTTCCCTTTTATAATATTTACCTTTATCCGCACCAAATTTCAAAATTGGCGAAAAAGTACCAAGCTGAACAAATCTCGTATATAGTTCACTATCTTCAATTCCTTTAAAATATCCTCCAATATCATGTGCCCAAAAACTAACACCATTATTAAATGCTGAAGCATTATAAAAAGGAATTTTTTTCAAAGTATCCCAACTAACCACCGTTTTCCCAGAATACAAAACCGGATAACGATGTGATGCAATAAAAGTATCTGAAGCCAAAACCATTGGACGCCTTTTATAATCTCTTTGCATATCATAAAATTGATAATGTTTCAGCAAAGAGTAGTCAAGCGCCTTTGATTTATCAAATCCATCAACCCAAAAGAAGTCAATACCAATATTATCTAAAGGATGAATAAAAATCTTTAAATAAACATCCACCCACTTCGGATCAAAAACATTAAAAGGAATAGAACCATTTTTATCAGCTTTTAAAAACTTTAAAGCCTCTTGATAATTATCATCGACATCAAGAAAGCCATCAGTTACATTTATATTAAGTCCTAATCTAATCCCTTTTGAATGTAAATAACTTGCCATAGCTGCTGGATTTTTAAAATGTTCTTTGTCAAAAGTAAAACCAGATTGTGAAATTTTTTTACCAAATTTTTTCCTTTTATGCCAATCTTTATCTAACAAAATATTAGAGACCGGAATTTCTTTTTTCTCAAAATTATCTACAAGTTCTTTTAAAGACAAATCATCATAATCATCATTACGACTCCACCAATTTCCAAGTGCATAACGAGGTATTAATGCCGGATAACCAGTTATTTCATAATAATCTTTAAGAGCTTTTTCATAATCTTTATTATACATAAATAAATAAATATCTATAGCCGCATCTCTTTCTTTAATGGTTCCATCTTCGTTAAACACATAACTATTAGAATCATCAATGCTAGCCATTCCATCAGCTGAAAAAATACCTTTGCCAGAAATTTTACCATCATCCAAATTACCACTAGGTGCGCCAAAATTACGAATTTCTGGATGACCATAATACCAATAGTTATCAGTATGTAAAAGTTCAACTTTTAAATTAGCATATGGATTAATTTTTGAACTTTCAAAAGGTTTTTCTTTCGAATAAGTAAGTTTAAAATACTCAGTAATAATAACCAAAGTACCATTTTCATCTTTGATATCAAAATTAGGAACATCTAAATTACGATACAAAACTCTTTCCGTTGGGGCATCCAAAAAGCTACCTTTTTCACTATATTCCAAACGAATTAAACGTGGCGTCAAAACAGTAAAACGATACTTTTGACCTTTAATAATAGCCTTTGCCCTACTTACTGCTTTATTATAATCAATTTTAAATTGTTCACCTAAATCATACATAATATCGCTCCTTTATATTTCCTCTATTCGCACAAAATTAATATGATTAACTTCACCATATCCTCCAGTAATAACTATTTTGTCCTTCTTTTCTAAAACAAAATTTTTTTTCAAAAAAGAAATAGCTTTTTCACAAACATCATCAAACTGGTCACTTCTAATCGAAATAGCTACTACCCCAAAGTTTAAACGTAATCCTTTTGCAACTTTATTATTAAAACAAACCGCCAAAACCCCACAAGATGGTCTTAAACTACTAATAAATTTAGCTGCAAGGCCATTATCAGTAATCGCAACAATCGCCCTTGCAGAAAGTTTAAAAGCACTTTGAACCACAATGTAACATATTGTATCAAAAATCAAATTACTTTTTTTATTAACAAAATTCAAATATTTGGAATAATCAATACCTTTTTCAGTCACACTGATAGCTTTTTTTATTTGTTCAACCTGTAAATTTGAAACAAAAGGAAACATCAAACCATCAACACGATCTAAAACAAAGTTAGCTACATCAAAAAACACAAATTTAGAAAATTTATCAAAATTTACAATACATAATTTACCTTTTTCAATACACTTACTAATTACTAAATTTTTAATTTCTAAAATTTTTTCCACTGGCACATTCAAAACCAAATCATCTCGGTTTAAAATAATCCCATCACTATAATTTATAATTTTATCAATTTCCAAAAAAATTAACTCATCTTGAATTTTGGGTAATATCGCCATATCGTTGTTTCCAAGTTCAATAAGTAAATCATTTATTTCAATCAAATAATAAATAGAATTCATATTAGACAGTGCGACAAACGAAGCACCAATTTTATCAGCAAAAACAATATCATCATGATCTTGAGCGGTTAAATATTTTCTATCTAATTTCAAATTAGGTAAAATAACTTTTGAAAATTCAAGTACTTCCCCGCCCAAAACTACTTTCAAAATAATATAATCTAAACCTTTACCAACAACCTCTAATATAATATTTCCATCGCTTAACTTTATAACATCATGCATTTTAACTTCCGAAACTAAATTAGAATAATTAGTAGAAAAATGATAATTATCACCAATGGTTTTATTATTATACAAACGAATCATATCACCAGTTTTAAATTTAGCTTTGCCACCTTTAAAAGAGGCTAATTTCACACAAGGTCCTTCTAAATCAAGCATAATGCCTATTTCCTTACCTTGCTTATAACTTCTGATTTGTGAAATAACTTTCTTACAAAACTCATAATTACAACTACTCATATCAAAGCAAATTACATCAATACCACTATCTATAATTTTTAAAATCATTTCATTACAATAATTTGAAGGATTTATAGATACAACAATTTTAACCTTATTCACTCTAATCACCTAATTATATTATGGCAATTTTTTTTAAGCTTAAAAGTTAAAATACTATTTAGACCAAATCACTTTAGCCCCATCCGCACCAAATGGCGCTCCACTAATTGAACCTTCAGGTTTATTAATTGATATTGTTTTAAGTGTATCATTATCACTAAACGCTGAACTTTCAATAGTTACTATACTACTTGGAATTATTACATTTTCTAATTTATTACTAGTAAAAGCAAAACTATCAATTCTTTTAACATTAAATGGAATATTAACATCAGTCAGTAAATTATGTCCAAAAGTATAATATTCAATAGATTCAAGACTACTAGGCAAAGTAAGTGAAGAAATTTCATTAAATGCAAATGCTGATGAACCAATTACCTTTACTGAAGATGGAATATTAACATCAGTTAACTTATTGCCATAAAAGGCTGACGAACCACTTTAAGTTACCGTATAAGGAATAACAATATCCGTTAAATTATTTTTATAAAAAGCATTATCACCAATCTTAGTAATCGGTCCATTAATCGTTATCGCCTTTAAACTATAACCATTAAATTGGTTATCCTTAATTTCTTTAATACCGGTTCCCAAAGCAATATTTTCTAAAGGATTATTCTCTAAAGCCGAACTAGCCAAAAACGTAACATTATCAGGTATTACAATACTTGTAATCTTATTAGAAATAAATACATCCTTGTTTAATGTTTTTACTTGCTTTCCAATATTAACAGATTCAATAACATTATTAGCAAAAGCCCCTTCACCCAAACTCATAACTGAATCTGGTATTACCAAAGAAGTAATTTTATTATTAGCAAAAGCTTTCGCACCAATAAGTTGAACAGTATTCAAATCAATGGTCACAAGATTATTATTCATAAATGCCATATCATCAATATTACTTAAATTTTTCGAAAAATTTAAATTATTAATTTTATTATTAGCAAAAGCTCTTATACCTATCGATTTAACCGAAGATGGTATTGTTACAGTTGTTAATTTATTATCACTAAAGGTTCCATAGGCAATATTAGTCAAACCTTCAGCAAGCTCGAGTAAACTAATTTCATTTTTAGCAAAAGCATTAGATCCAATTGTTTTGACTGAAGATGGGATAATCACACCAATCAAATTTTTACTGTAAAAAGCCTTGTCATCAATCGCAACAACTCTTTTTCCATCGATAAAGTCTGGTATTTTAACACTAGTTCCACAACCATCATTTTCTGAATAATAATTAGTTATAGTCACCGAATTATCATCTACAGCAGTTGTATCAAAACAAACAGTATCTTTAGAAGAAGAATAATTAGATGCCTGTATATAATTGAAAACAATAGAAAAAGAACTTACTAAATTATCCCCAACTAATGCTTCCTTATTTTTATATAAAACTTTTACCTTTAAAACATCACTTGCGCCCGCATTTAAACGATCTCCCTTTTCAATACCTGAAATTGAAAATTCAATAGCCGGATTATTAGTAGTATTTAAAGTAATATCGTCAATAACAGCATCCAAAGTACCATTGTTAGTTACCGTAACATCATACGTCATAGAATCACCGGGAAGCGAAAGTAGCGTACTAAAAGAAGCTTCAAAATTAGAAAAAGTAGGTTCCTGTTGATCCCTAGCCATGCCAATCACTTCTGCAGTTTTAATATTAGTAATTCTAACATCCCATCTACTTGTAACCGCACTAACTCCATTTATTTTTAAAATTGAGCCTGAAACAGTATAAGCAATTGCCATAGCAAAAACAGCAAGACACAAGAAAAAAATAATCAAGTTCCGTTTTTTTACACCAGAATTTTTTATTCCTACCATAAGCCCACTCCTATTTTTTCCATCTTATATAATTATAACTTATTAAATGCTAAAAGTAAATATAAAGAACAAACATGATTACACAAAACCGTAATCATTTCAATTTTTTATTTTCCCTTCAACAATTCAATTTCTTTCCTAATTTCATCAAGCTTCTCACTTTTAATTTCATTTTCTTTTTTATAGGCTTTTTCAGCAAGAAAAATTAAAATCACAAAAGAAATAATTAATCCTAAAGGATGCTTAAAAAATCTAACAAACATTCCCAAATATGAAATTTTATAAACAACCTTACCTTTAATGTTAGAGATATTAATCGGATTATCAGCAGCATTATTAGCATCCCCTTGAGTAATAATTTTATCATTATGCTTTTCAATAATTCTATGAACTATTAACTCATTAGCGTTTTGATAAACCACAACATCACCAACACCATATTTTTTATTTTGTTTAACCAAAATAACATCATCAACAGATAAAAATGGTTCCATACTTCCAGAAAGCACTACCGCAACGCCATATTTAAAAGGCATAGGAAGTGAATCTCTAAGTATATTTTTAGCATTCCATAAATAAATATTAATACCTAAAAGTAATCCTAAAATAACTAAAATTATTATTCTAAAGGGTGCATACTTATTTTTCATCTACATCACCTTCTTGGTTTATTAATATATTACGAATTATCAAACCTAACAGAAGTAAGATTAAAATTACAATAAGCCACCACCAAGACCAACATTTTTTACCATCACTTTCATCATTAGAAACTTCATTAAATGCTGGTATCGCTTTATCAGAAGAAAGCACCTTGCTAGAAAAATCTTTACTAAGTTTAGATTCAGTAAACACTGTTATATCAAGTACAATATCATTCATAGTCGCATCCTTACCCAAAATGGTATCTTTTATATTATTATCTTCAAAATTCCATTTCCACTCTAGCAAATAATAAGCATAATTACCAACATCCAAAACACCACTTTTAGTATAGTTATCAAGTTCTATAATTGGCACCCACAAATTATCGTTGCCCAAAAAATACTCATTGTCATTTTTAATTCTTACTAATATAGGAAAATCAGTTAAATCTTTTTCATCGTCATTTATTTTCAAGGTAGTGTCAAATTTAATGTTATAGTCAAGAATAACATTAGAATTGTTTTTCAAACTAAAATTATAACATTTACTAGTACCTGGCGCAATTACATTATCACCATTCAAACTATTAACAGTCACACTGCCCTTTTCATCATAAAATGAATCAAACAAACTAAAATCAGTTTCTGTCTTCCAAACAGGCACCAAAATATCGTTTTCTTAATCCGTAGGTACTAAAGGTATATAATTATCTTTAGATGAAAACCCATTAAGTCTGCCAAATACCACAAACAAAGTCAGAAGAATAAGTATAATCAAAATAATAAGTATCATTAAAACTCGGTTTTTTCTTTGCTCTTCTTTTTTATCATTTTGATTCACTATACAAACCCTCCTTCCTAGCGCGCTCAGCTTTGTAAAAGTACATATAATGTGCTCTTACAAAACCAAATGACCAAGCATTTAAGCCTCGCCACTTCAAGCTTAAAAAACTGCTTAGTCATAATGGTAATTGGTTATAACCTCATTGACTAGTCAACTTGTGTTGCAACAATAGTAGCATCTACTTTAACAGTAGCTGTTCCTGCAAGACCTAAAGTAGTGTCAGTTGCATCAGCTGCAGCAACAGCAGCTTCATTGCCATCTGCTTCATATACCCATCTCCAAGCAACAGTTACTGTTTTAGCAGTACTACCAATAGCTAATTGATCATCAGTAGCTAAAGTTAATTTGTTACCAGTAGGAGTTTGATAAGCTCCTCCATTAACACTAAATTCAAGAGGAATATTATTAGCGTTAGTTAAAGCTAAATCAACAGAATATTTAGCAGTTACTTCTGAATCATTTTTAACAGTAAATGTAAATTCACCCTCAGTACCAGGTGCTACTACTTTTTCAGATGCTGAAACGTTAGTATATGTTTTACTAAACAAATCAAATGAAACAGTATCAGACCATGCTCCATTATTTAATTTAATGTCCCATTTAGCAACTCTAGCTTGATCTGAACCAGTAGAAGATGAAGTATATTTAGCAAATGTACCACTAATAGTACATGTAGTAAGTAATACTGCAACAAACATAACTGCCGCCATTCTCATTGAGTTGAATTTTCTCATTGTTATACTCCTTTCGCTATAATATTTTGTTTTAAATATAATTAAATTTAAAACTATCTATATCAACCTTTTCTTGTGGCGTCTATGAAAAGGATGATAACATTTAAATACAAAGACTATTTGCCCTTATTAGCTTTTTCAGCCTTCAATCTTTTAAGTTCAGCCATAAGTTCATCAGTATCATTTTTCAAAGCCTGTTCATATTTTTTTCT
>JAFUBK010000099.1 GCA_017460245.1 Bacilli bacterium | reverse complement strand
ATTTATATCTTGTTTAGTTATACCATTTTTATAAACTACTTTTTCTATTCCTTTTACAACTTTTTTTATATTGTATGTGTTTTGAAAATGATTTATAAAATTATCATCACTTAATAGTCTTACTGCGTGATTTTGTTTTTCTATGTATGGATTTAATTTTGTTATGGCATTTTCTATATACTCATTATATTTTATTTTATATGTCTTTTTATTTAAATTATTTGTTTGATTTAATAGCTTTTCTATTCCTTTTTTGCATCTAGCGTTGGTCATAACTACAGGTACTTTTAATATTTTTGATAATTCTTCTGGGTTTATTTTTATTCCTTTTTTTGTAGCTTCATCAATTAGGTTAATACATAAAACCACTTTGTTGGTAACTTCCAATATTTGAAGGACAAGATTTAAATTTCTTTCTAAGCATACGGCATCACAAACTATGATTAGCGCGTCGTAAGAGCCAAAATATACAAAATCTCTTGTTACTTCTTCTTCTTTTGAGTGCGCATTTAACGAGTATGTTCCTGGAAGGTCTTCTATTTCATATTCTATGCCATTATATTTTTTATAACCAGTGGCTTTTTCAACCGTTTTTCCTGGCCAATTACCAGTGTGTTGATGCATACCGGTTAAGGCGTTAAAAATAGTACTTTTACCGACATTAGGATTACCTATTAGACCAATTTTCATTTAGTTACCTCAACATTTTTGGTATCTGTTTTTCTAATGGCGATATTGGCCCCTTTTATATTATAGGTAATCATATTTTTATTTTCTAAGACTTTTTTTATTTTGCTTCCTTTACTCATACCAATATCCAAAAGTCTTTTTTTTATATTATTATTTACTAATAAATTAGTAATTATGGCAGTATCATTTATTTTTAATTTATTTAGCTTCATAAACTTCCCCCAATACTCTACTTTAGTATATGTTTTTTGTTTGTTTGTGCGATTAAATTTTGGTAATAAAAAAACCGTATAAAATACGATTTTTTTCAACATTGTTCTTTACTACTTTCTGTCGATAAACCAATTAGCTGAAATGTCACAACTACTACTTGATGGTGGCGGGGTTGGTTTATCTAGTCTTACTAGCACTGGTACTTTAAATGCACTACCAAAGGCAATACAATTACCAGGCTGTAAGGTCCTTAGCTTTTTTACTATTTCATCAGTTATATTTGGTACCATTTCTTTAATATAGTTTATATCTTTTGGGTGCAACATTTTATAGATTAAAAAGTTATTGCACTGGGATATTGATGTTTCTGATAAGTCTGAAGGCCTTTGAGATATTAATCCCAAAAGGACACCATATTTTCTTCCTTCTTTGGTTATTCTATCAAAGATATTATAACCAATAAGGTTTATGTCGTTATCGTTTTGGACATATCTATGAGCTTCTTCTAAGATGATGTGAAATGGTAGTGAGGCTCTTTTTTCTAAATTTTTAGCATATTCAAATAATAGTTTTGAATATATTTTTGTTAATGTTTTAGCAAAACGATCGTCAACATAATTGATGTTGAAATTGATAATTTGGGCCTTTCTTCCAGCGCCTACCATTAGTAAATCTTTGATATAATTATCAACACTTATATATTCTTGGCAATTAAAGTATTCAGCGTAGTTACTGTTGATAAGACTATGAAGTCTTACTTTTAAAACGTTGGCTTCGTCATATACTCTTTCACTATTTAAAGTTCCTTCCGATATAAGAGCAAAATCTAAGGCACTTTTTAAGTCATTTAAACCAAATTTAAAGGAACCATCTGGCAAGGTAAGTTCTAATGTGTTGTCAATAAATGACTGCATAAATTTGGTTACTAATTCCATTTCTCTTATTTTACCGGTTGAATCTATTATCAAGCATTGTTTTAAAGTTCTCTCATAACCAGGCTGGTATATTTTTGATTCTAAATTTAAATCTTTTGTTTTATAGTTTGATAACACGGAAACTATTTGGTCTCTTATTTGTGCGGCTGATTTACCTGATGATAAAATATCTAATATGGCTCTAGCGATAATATCGTTTTTTTGTTTGATATTTGTTTCTTCTTCTCTAGCAAAAACATTTACTAGTTGAAGTGCTTTTTCAATTATTGGAAGCTGAGTTGGCTTTTCGGCGTTTAATAGTAATGCAAAATCATCAACGTCTAAAAGCCATAGTGGTATTTTAATTGTTTCGCTATCACTAAAGTTTGTGTTAGTTGTATAGGCTTTGAAAGATACTTCTGGAGTTAGTTTATTTATTTCTTTGAAAGCAGCATGATATTCACCATAAGCGTCAAAGATAAAGATGCTGGCTCTATATGCAACTGTTTTTTGTTTTTGAAAAATACTTTGAATTAAGTGCGCTACTCCCCAAGATTTACCCGATCCCGTTGATCCTAGAATAGCAAAGTGGTTGGCAAAAAAATCATTTATTTTTAAAGCTATTTTGGTTCCTTGATAAATTGGACTTTCACCAATGTATAAATCTTTTGATTCTTCATAATTATCAACGCTTATTATCATTGGTATTTTTTCTTTTGATATAAGTTTTATAGTTGAAGCAAAAGATGGTTTTCTATTGATACCAAAGACAAATTTATTATTTATAATCTCTCCTAATAAATTTATATAGGCGATGTTTTCTTTGATATTTGTAATTTCTCCTACTATGATTCCATTTTCGTCTTCCAT
>JAFUBK010000098.1 GCA_017460245.1 Bacilli bacterium | reverse complement strand
TGATGGAGAAGACACAGGGTATAGAAAAAATATAAATGGAACATATAATAATTCAATGTGTAATGATAGCTGCATATCTGATGGAACTTGCAGTCTTGCCAATGCTAATACCAATGTGTATCAGTATTGTGTTTATATGTTTAGTACTTGCAAAGATAAAAATGATAAAAAAAATTGTAATATCCATTACAAAGTAACTACATATATGTATTTTGATGTTCCAGTTATAAGTGAACTTGTTAGAATACCTGTTAGTAGTGAAACTATGACATTTAGAAAAATAAATAGTTAGAAGGAGGAATTTATGAATGTAATAATTGCAAATCAATACAGAGATGCTTTAGCTACTTTAGAAATTGACGTAATTAAAAAACTTGAGGGTGAATTTAGTGTTGAAGAGATAATCGAAACTTTCAAAAATTTCTTCTTTCAACGTATGATTTTAGATATAACCGCACTTAAAAATGGTAAAGATATAAAGACGCTACAAAAATTGTCTTTAGCTTTAGATGTTGATAAGTTGATATTACTACTTGATAATTCACCAGAAGTTACGAGCCCAGAGTTTTTATCTGATTTAATATCAATGCGTATTTATAACTTTACGATGAATATTGAAGGGGTTAATTATTTATATAATAATCCTAATAGTTATCGTGATGTGGCGCAGTATCATCAATTAGATACGAATCACGATGCTACTTATGGGGCCTCAGAGCCTACACAAACCGTGGTTTACCAACAATCTTCTACTGCAAGGGTTATCGGTCTTAAAAATGTTACTGATGGAGCTGGATCAACGACACTTGCTTATATTATGAAAAAACAATTAGAACGTAATTATAGTGTTGTGGCTTTAGAACTTGATAAAAGAGATTTTATGTATTTTAGCGATAAAGACATGATAAGTATAAGTTCTGCGGAACTTGGGAATTATATTGCTAAATATAGTAGTAAAGATGTTATTATTGTTGATATAAATGGTAAATCAACTGGAGAAAATTTTATTAATGAAATTTTATATTTAATTGAGCCATCTAAATTAAAATTAAATCAATTATTGGCTCGCAATCCTAGAATTTTAAGCAATTATAAAGGTAAAAAAATAGTATTAAATAAAAGTTTACTTAGTAGTCATGATGTTTTGGATTTTGAATATGAAACAAATTCAAAAATATTCTATAGTCTTCCACCATTATATGATCAAGAAAACAACAATCGTAGTTTAGATGGCCTACTTGCTAAACTTGGTTTTGTTAAACAAAATAGTGGTGAGACAGAAGAAAAAAAAGGTATTTTGGGAATGTTTAAACAATAATTGTTAAATATTGACAAAATAGAAAAAATAAAGTATTATTAGTTTGTAAGAAGGAGAGGAAAATTATGTTAAATTTACTTGAAATCACTTGTAATTTAGGTGAAAGTGGTGCGACACTTTTAAAAATCCCAAGCGGAGTTGCTGGACTTATTCACTTAGTTATTTTAATTCTTCAAATAGCAGTACCTATTATGCTTGTCATTTGGGGAATGCTTGACTTTGCTAAAGCTACTATTGGTGGTGACGAAGATAAGATTAAATCTGGTCAAAAAATATTTATTAAAAGACTTGTTGCAGCAATTTTAGTATTCTTAGTTGTAACTGTAGTTCAATTAGTAATTACTGCAGTAGGAACTGCATTTAGTGATTCAAATGATAAGTCAGCAGACAACGCATGGTCTTGTGCTTGTAAGATTATTCACAACAGTAGCTCAGGATGCTAGTTTAATTAGAAAGTAGGGATATTTTATGTTTAATATTTTGGATGAAATAGCTACTGATACCACTTTGTGTGGGGGCATTGAAATTCCAAACGAATTATTTAATGTTGTAGCTTTGATTATTAGAATAATTAAAATAGCAGTACCTATTATGTTAATCATTTGGGGAATGCTTGATTTTGCTAAATCAGTTATAGCTAAAAAAGAGGATGATATTAAACAGTATAGAAAGAATTTTATTTCTAGATTGATATCTGCTATTCTTGTATTTTTAGTAATTACTATAGCGCAGCTTGCAGTAAGTTTGGTTTCTGGTGTTGAAAAACAATCTAATGTTGAAGGCCAAACTACCAGTGATATTTGGGCTTGTAGTAAGAAGTTTATTAACGGAGTTGATGTGTCAAAACCGGTTAATACTAATAAAACCGAAAATTAATAAAAAAACGACAATAATTGTTTATTGTTGTTTTTTTTTATGATATAATGATAATGTGTAAAATTGTGTAAAAGTAGGGGTGACCTTTATGAATAATAAGACTATAAAAATGCTAATGATATCAATTATTATGATGATTGGTATGTTTTTTGCTTGTACTGGTGATGTTAGTGCTGCAAAAAACAAGTGTACTTGTTATTATTATGGTGATTTGCAAAAAAATTATAATGTTATACAAAATTCTAATGGTATGTATTATTCATCATATGATGGCTATTTATTAAAAATAAGGTTAAATGCAAATAAAAATAATTTTGAGATTCAATATTTTTGTGAGACTGGGGAAATGGCGTATAGTCCATCAAGTGACACACAAATGCCTAAACAAAAATGCGAAAGTCTTACTCAAAAAGCAAGCATAATTCATGGCGATAAAGATCATTCAAACCTTGATAATTCTATAAAACAAGAAATTCTTCAAAATGATTGTAGTGTATCGGCTTGTGAGAAAGCCAACCTTTATTTTTATTCTTATGCAGGTTCTAAAAACATTAGTATCAATGGAGTCCCATCTGATTTTGCTACAACTACAAAATTAAATGCGATTCCTTATAATCCAGGCTTTAAAGATTTATATAATTCCTCAGATTTTTATACAACGGCATATCAAGGTAGTTTTACTACGTTTAAACCTGATGTTGTAAATCCTACTACAGGGCAAAGTGTTCAAAATAACAACTTAAATATTACTCAAGAACAAATATTAAGTTATGCTAATAAATACAGTAATTTAAAAGAATATTCAACGAGTGGATATTGTGAAATAATCGATGGAAAGGTTATTGAATATATAAATAATTTATTCTTTGTTATTCAAATTATAGGAATAATACTTTTGGTTATTTTAAGTATGGTAGAATTTATTAAAGCGGTAACTGCTGGCAGCGATGACGGTATAAAAGGTGCTTTGAAAAATACGTTTATAAGGATAATTGCGGCGGTGCTTTTATTGTTAACACCAATGCTTGTGACTTGGATACTTAATATTATAAATGAAAATCAATACGTAAAAGGAGAAAATGGTTCTTATGTTATTGGTTCTGATGGAAATCCATTGTGTAAATAGGTAGAAAGGAGAAATGTAAATGTTTGTATGGTTTTGGCAATTTATGAGATTCCTGGCTTTCTTTTTTGATAATATAGTTTATGGTCTTGTAGCTCAAACTTATCGATTGATATTATATTTAGCCAATCTTGATTTAATAACTAATAATGATATTTTACAAGGTTTAATAAGCCGAGTGTATTTAATATTGGGAATATTTATGCTTTTTAAAGTGGGATTCTCATTTTTGCAATATTTAATAGATCCAAATTCATTTAGTGATAACGCTAAAGGTTTTGGTAAATTATTAACTAATGTAATGGTATCTTTATTTTTGCTGGTAATGACTCCATTTATTTTCACCGAATTATATAAATTGCAAGCAATTGTTGTAGAAAGTGATGTAATACCAACTCTGATTTTGGGACAAAAAATGAACGCTAATAACGTTGCTTCTAATTTAACTCCGGATGAACAAATGGAAGAAGTTGCAAGAGATGTCCAATTCGCGATGTTTTCGGCATTTTACAAAATAAATACTGGATCCGGCGGAATAGAAAGTTGTGATCCTGCTGTTACAGGAAAAATTAACAGTAATATTTTAGGATCAACCGATATGGTTTTAAGTACAACATGTTTTGACGAAGTATATAAAGGTATCGGTGATGAGACAAGAGCCCATGGTGGTAAAGTTAGTGATTTCTTTCCATATGAAGGAACCGATTCTACAACTGGCGCAACGGTAGCAAAAGACGAAAGAAAGTTTGCTTCTCTTGGTAATTTGTTATTTTGGCATAAGGATGGCGCCGATGATATGGATTTTGTAATTAATTATACACCAATTATTTCTACTATTGTTGGTGGATATTTACTATTTTTATTGTTGGCCTTTTGTATGGAAATTGCTGCAAGGGCAATAAAGCTTATGTTTTTACAAGCTGTGGCTCCTATAGCTATCATTTCATATATTGATCCTAAAGAAAGTTTTAGTCAAGGAAAATTACATAATTGGGCTGCTGAAACTTTAAAGACGTTCTTTTCTCTGTTTTTGCGTTTAGCACTTATGTTTTTAGCACTTAAATTA
This sequence comes from Bacilli bacterium, assembly GCA_017460245.1. GTDB lineage: Bacteria > Bacillota_I > Bacilli_A > RF39 > UBA660 > Coprosoma. The sequence continues at coordinate 2,090 of JAFUBK010000098.1, read as the reverse complement.
ATAACGATGTTTACTAATATGTTATTTTTCAAAGGTGGTTTTGATTATTACAATGGAGCACAACCTGATGGTGGATTCCATATATTTATATTTGTTTTCTTGGTTTTGGGTATTTTTACTTTTGTAAAACAAGTACCACAATTAATAGAAGGTATATTTGGTATTAAAGGTGCTGGAAACTTCACAATGAACCCATTTAAAGCACTTGGTGAAAATGCTGGAGTGGGAGCGATACTTGGAGCTACTGTGGGTGCTGGAGCTACTGCTATTTCTTCAACAGCTACAGCTATAGCTAATGATAGAAATCCTTTAATGGCGGCAAAAAGTGGATTGACTGGCGCTGCAGTTGGAGCTGTACGTGGTGGCAGAGGTGGCTTTGGTAAAAATATAGGAGATTCTATCAAATCAGGAACCCACTCTGGAGGAATTTCTGCAAGAAATATGCTAATGCGTAGAGATTTAGGTATAGATTACCTGAGACACCCAATTAAATCTGTTGGTAAGTCAGTAGGTATGAAAGCTGATCAGTTTTTAGATAGAACTGGTGGACCAGATCTTTATCAGATGCAACATGCTGAAGTTCAAAGATTAGATTCTTTTGCTGAAAAGGCACAAAAATTAAGAAATGATATTGAATCTAATGCTGCCGGCTCTGATGCTGTGTATGAAGGAGAAACATATGAGAGTTATCTTCGAAATCTACAAGCTGCTGAATGGAAGGTAGAACAAGATAATAAAAATGGTAAACCGATAACATATGACGGGCAAACATTTGCTAGTTACGCAGAAGCAAAAGAAGCAATAGATAGTCGTAGAAAAAAAGCCTATAGTGATTATTATACCTAAGCAATATGTGGACAATTACGTGATAGTAATGGTAATCCTAAACATGACTATGATGTTGAAAATGGATTAAAAGATGTTCAAGATAGTAGAGAATTACTTGATCACAATGCCGATAATAAGGTGATCAGAAACGCTAATCTTGAAGACTTTGGTCAGCTTAAACAAGCTAAGAGAGATGCTGTTGATAATTCTAGTACAATTCAAAGCACTGACTTCTATAGAACCGCTAAGAAAGAACACGAAACTAGAGCTAATATTAATCAAGAAAGATTCTACGAAACAAGTGGAAAATAATAATGAAAGGGGTATAGCATATGGACTTTTTAATACCTGCAAACTCAAAAAAATCTTTATTGATTTTCAGTTTGTTTACAATGTTTGATTTAATTCTATTTGGAACTGGTATTGGACTAACTTTGTTATTGTTGTTACTGGTTAGTCCTTCTAGTATTGTTGGGGCAGTAATTGATTTAGCTCCAGCTGTTATTACAGGGTTTTTGGTTTTACCTATTCCTAATTACCATAATACTTTGACGGTAATTAGAGAGGTTTATACGTTTTATACTAATAGACAAAGGTTTGTATGGAAAGGATGGTGCGTGAAAGATGCCTTCAAAGAAACAAAGAAGTAAGTATACAACAGATTTTGTTCCGGTTAGATCTATTGCTAACGGAATGATAGTTTTGGATAACAATGAAAAGGTAACAGGAGTAAAAATACAACCTAAAAATATTTTTATTCTTGAACCTGATGCTCAATATTCAATTATTACTAATTTAAGAAATGTTTATAATATGATTGATTATGAATTTTGGGTTGTTTGTGCGGATAGACCTGTTGATATAACGGCTTATTTATCACAACTACAACTTTTATACAATTCACAACAAAACCCTGTTAAAAGAAAATTAATAATTGAAGATATTAATAAAGCTAATTTATTTACTAATAATAATGTTGTTGATACTGAATTTTATTTACTTTTTAAACATACAGATGTTGAAAAAATTAATAAAAGAATAAGAGATTTAATTCAAATGTTTGCTTCTGCTGGACTTAGTTCACAACAAACATCTAACGACGATTTAAGAGTTGTTTTGGATAACTTCTTAAATGGTGGGCAAACTACGAAATTTGGGACGGTGATGTTTTAGTGGATATTAAGAGTCAAATCGCTCCTAAGGGGCTTGAGTTTAAACCTTCAGAATTTGTTGTTTCTGATAAGTATGCAACTGTTTTAACG
>JAFUBK010000097.1 GCA_017460245.1 Bacilli bacterium | reverse complement strand
GCTTATATGTTTGGCGTTCCAAAACACATAATAAAAAGATATCAAACAAATAATGTCTACCAAGTAGACTCAAGTATCCAAGACGCTAAAGACTACGTTTTAACCATTAAACGCTAGTCTTTTTTTAATTAAATAAATAATATATTTTTACTCCCAAAGACTGTAAAAAAGGCGCTCTATAAATAAAATTTGGATTATCTTTTTTTATAGCTTTTATAATTTTTTTAACAATACTATTTAAGCTTTTTCTCTCAAATAAATAAAGTACAATATTCTCACTTTTCCTTATAATATCAATTTGTCTATTAAAATAAGAATTAATATCCATCCATTCATATTTTTTATCAAACATTAACTTATTAAATCCCGTTTTATAAAGTCCTGGTTCTATTAAACAAACATCAATCTTACAATCAAGTAATTTCATTTCTAAATTCAAAGCTTCAGTCATTTTAATAATGCTTGCCTTACTAGCACAGTAAGAACCTAAAAAAGGTATTGGAAGTATTCCTGCAAGCGAAGAAATCATAATAATTTTCCCTCTACCTTTTGCTATCATTTTTTTTAAAACTATTTGAACTATCTCAAAATTAGCAAAAACATTAACTTCAAAATTTGTTCTAACTTTATCCATATCAATTTCTTCCATCGACCCACTCTCGCCCATCGCTGCATTACTAACAAAAATATCAATATCTAAATCACTAATCTTTTTTTGGTCACTTTTAGATAAAACATCAAGTTTAAAACACTCAACATTATTATATTTTTTATACTTCTCCTTTACAATCTTTAGTTCACTTTCTGTATGAACAGTTAAATATATATAATAATCGTTAAGAATGTTGTCAATAACTCTATTAATAATTCCACTTCTTGCACCAGTAAACAAAATTTTTTTCATAACTTTAATATTTACAAAAAAAACTATAATATACTAAATACCATAGTTCCATAATAACTTTCATAATCGATTGATTAGCTCCGCAACATTTTTACAAGTATCTTCACAAACATCCTTAAGACTGCTTTGGCCATTTTCCATAGCTATACCATGACAAATACTACACATTGAAATATCGTTAATATTATCGCCAACAGCATAAACATCAGCATAATTATAATTAATAATTTCACATAATTTTTTAACACCATTACCTTTATTAACCGATATATCATCAATATTAACCCAATTATCACTCATATATCCCATTACTAAAGGATATTTTAAAAGAATTTTATCAAGTAAAATGGCTGCTTTTTCCTCATCAATAATACGCGCAACTATTGCATTGGCAGCTTTAGCGTAAACATCACAATAACCTTCTGTTAAATCTATAAGAGGTCCACCAACACTAGCAGCTTTCTTTAAAATATCAAATACCTCTAACGAAACATCATCATCAATATCTTTACGATATAAAACATTAAAATTGTTATCATAAATAGCTCCGCCATCATTACAAATAAGATAACTAAAATTTAATTTTTCATCCAAATCAGGTTTTATACTTACTAAATTTCGTCCAGTCGCAATAACAAATATATTTCCTCTAGCAACAAATTTATTTACAGCCTCAATATTTTTATCATAATCTAAAGTAAATAAAGTTTTATCAAAATCAGATACCACCATTTTCATACTATCACCAACAATATTATATACCAATTTAAAAAAAATAAAAACCTCCAAAAGGAGGTTTAATTTACATCATATCTTCTAACATATTATTAACCATTTTAGATTCTTTATCCAAAGTATCTTGTATAGTTTTCGTAATCGGCTTTTTATACTTCATAAATAAATACATAGAATCTGACCCTGCAGCCATAAAAGCCATATCTCTCATTGTATCCAATTTATCACCCACTTGCTAGAAAAATGATGGTATGTAATAACATACATTACTATTATGAAATTAATTATTAAATTTATACACAAGTTTATCTAAAAGTTTAGAATTTCTTCCATATTCGTTATTATTCCTTACACTAGAAACAAAAGCCATAGCTTCTCCCACCATAATAAGCTTCTTTTTTGCTCTAGTCACACCAGTATAAATAAGTTTTCTATAAAGCATTCTATAATAAGCATTAGTAATTGGCATCACCACAATTTTAAATTCACTACCTTGACTCTTATGAATACTTATAATAAAACCGTGCTTAATTTTAACAAAATCTTTAGGTCCATATTTAACAACATTACCATCAAAATCAACATAAATTTCATTCTTCCCACTTTTACTAGTATTACCATATTTAATATATTTAATAACGCCAATATCGCCATTATATACATTATCATCTGGCATATTAACAAGTTGCAAAACTTTATCATTTTCCCTAAAAGTAACATCACCATATTTAATTTCTCTTTTTTCAGCAGTTTTCGGGTTAAAAATATCTTGAAGTTCCTTATTAAGTAAATCTATACCATTTTCACCTTTATACATAGGAGCAAGCACTTGAATATCCTTATAATTATAACCCTTATCAACTATCTGTTTACAAAGATTTTTTAAATTATTTTTAATCGAAGCTGGACCACACTGTAAAAAAGTATAATCACTTTTTGTTTCTAAAAAACTTTCGCTAAGTTCACCTTCTTTTATTTCTAAAGCCAAAGAAGGAATATAAGAATTTTCATCTTGCCTATAAAGTCTGTCCAAATGAACCGTGTCTATAACATCACTTTCAATTAAATCTTTTAAAACTTGCCCCGGTCCAACACTTGGAAGCTGGTTATAATCACCAACAAGTATTAATTTAATATTGCTAGTAATACCCTATAATAAACTATCAAATAAATGAATATCAATCATACTAACCTCCTCAATAATAACAAGCTTACTAAAATCTTTATTCGCCTCATTAATCAAAAATTCATTAGTATCTTTATTCCATTTTAAAAACCTATGAATAGTCGAAGCTGGAAGTAACGTAGCTTCAGATAATCTTTTACTAGCCCTACCAGTTGGTGCTAGTAAAGCAAGTTCCTTAACCACTCCATCATAATTTAATTTATTAAGTCGTCCATATAATTGTGTAATAGCCTTAATAATCGTAGTCTTACCAGTACCAGGACCACCAGTTATAATAAGCACATTGTTTTCTAAAGATTTAATAATCGCTTCCTTTTGCTTATCGTTATAAACTATGCTACTTTCTTCTTCTAAAACATTTATTTGTTTTTCCAAATTATCATATTTAGAAATTTTTTTATTACTTAACATATAGATTTTATCAATAACGCTTTCTTCTGCATCCCATATTTCTTTTAAATAAATATCGTCATTTACTATTCTAATTTTATATTCTTCTTCCATCTGCTTAAAATATGCATCATAATCATTTATCTCAATTTTTAAATATCTAGTAGTAGCCAAAACAATTTGCTTTCTAGTTAAAAAAGCATCTCCATTTTGATAACACAAACCATTCATAACATATAAAATAGCCGCCTTTACTCTTCGTTCATCATCAAGTTTAACATCTTGTTTTAAAGCAATTGAATCGATTTTTAAAAAAGAAATTTCTGGAATATCATATGATAATTTATATATATTTTTATTTATAACATCCATTGTAAAGTGTTTATACTGATTATAAATAATCAAAGCATCTTTCATAGAAAAACCCATTTCTGTTAAAAATACAATAGTTTGATGACTTTCATCATATTTAGATAAAACATCATATATTTTATCAATTTTCTTTTGTGTTAATTTAGGAACCAAACTCAAACAAGACTTATCTTTTAAAATTTCATCCAATGCCCCTTCACCTAAAGTATCTACAATCGTTTTTGCCATTACTTCGCCAATTCCAGGAAATAAATCACTAGACAAAAACTCTACAACGCCTTCCTTATCAGTCGGTTTCAACTTCTCATATTCTGAAACATTAAACTGCATTCCATATCGCGGATGAATAACTACATCACCATAAAAAACATATGAATCATCTAACGACAACTCATGAAAATATCCTGTAAAAGTAATTGTTTTATTAACATATTCCTCAAGTGAAACTATATTAGTTTCCTTAACTTTAAAAAGACCAATTATATAGCCTTTATCTGACATAAAAATACTTTTCCGATAAATTCCTTTAATATAGTACTTCATATGCTTCACCAACACAATTATAACAAAAAAATAGTCCTATTACTAGAACTATTTCGCATAAGTCACTGCCTCATCAGCAGTAATACCATTATATGAATAAACAAGCATATCTTCAGAATTTTTAAGTAAATAAATACCATTATTTTGTCTAACCAAATCATAATCACCAAAAATTTCATTAGGTAAATCATAAGATTCGTAAATTTTAGTAGCATCTTTAAAATTATTAGAATCTACCATGCTTAAACCAAAAACACCAGAAACAAGAATTGCTGCCATTGTTCCCACAATTATTGGATTTTTATGATTTTTAAAAAAATCACTAGTATTTTTAAATACTTTAAATTTTCTAACTCTTTTATATCTATCAATAACACCATTTTTATTTCTAGAATATCTTCTAAGCTCTAAATCTTTTTTGATTTTTTCTCTAGATTTACAAGTAAAATCATCTAATAATTTAGATCCATGTTTTATCTCACATAAAGCCAGTTCAACCGTTGTAGCACCATAATTTTTTCCATTGCACGTTCCATAAACTATTCTATCCGCATCCATCTTCTCTTCAGGACTTTCGTGACGCAAAGCTCCAACAACTTCACTCCAATTTTCATATAAAGATAAAGTATCAATACTATTACCTTTAACTTCTAAAAAAATATCCCTTAGTTCATTCAAAATTTGATTTTTCATATAAATCCCCCTTACAGCAAACCTATTTTAACAATAAGTTTTTAATGTGTCAAATCAGCAAGCATGTAAGGATAAACAATGTCTTTGGTTTTAATATTAACGCATTTGCCTAATAATGCCTTTTCGCCTTTTACTTTAACAAATAAAAAATTTTCTGTATGCCCATATAAATACCCTTTATCATAAGTTTCTGGTATAAAAGAAGTATCCAAATTTAAAAAT
>JAFUBK010000096.1 GCA_017460245.1 Bacilli bacterium | reverse complement strand
GATTCGAATTTAATTTTTTCATTTTATCACCATTGTAATTATATCATACTTTCCTACTATTTATATTACTATTTTGTATACCTAGAATCGGAATATCTTAATCTTCCGATTATTATATTTTTACATTTCTCTTTGTTAATAATAATATAATTATAAGTATAATAGTTGTTATAAAACTTGACTCAATTCCATAACTATATCCAGATAAGAATTTATCAACTACTTCCATTTGAAAAATAGAATTGGTAGTTTCAAGTCCACTTAGGTTTAAACCTATAATACTAAATAATGCAAAGTTCCAAATAAAGTGAAATCCTGTCGCACCATAAATATTTTTGTTTTTTAATGTAATGACAACAAATATTAAACTAATTAATAATAGATTAATTATTCCTATAATGCCTATCAATGTACCATCAACAAACATCTTATCAAAATGACCTACTGAAAAGAATAATACACTTATAGTAATAGCTAATACGACAGGTATTTTTTCTTTTAATCTATGTAATAAATATCCTCTACATATTAACTCTTCCATAAAACTTTGAATTAAATATCCAAATAAATATAATACAAAAAACAACCAATCTATATTATTATTCATTCCATTAAATTTAATTGCGCCACACATTAATAACGGAATTATTATTAATGATAACGATACTATTCCAATTAATATTCCTTTTAAAAAAGTTTTAATATTTTTATCTAATCCTATTTTATTTAATTCAATTTTGTTTATTTTTTTAGTAAATAACATAAATAATAATATAGTAATTAAATAACCATAAAATGTACATAATAGCATAATATCATAAGGCATTTGTTTGTCAGTAGCATTGTATCCAAATAAATATGAACCACCTATAATAATCCCTTCTGCAATAATTAAACTAGCAAAATACACTATAAATGCAGACAATAATATTTTTAATGTATAAATTATTTTATTATCTACATTTTTATTACTAAAAGGATTTAAATTTTTAATAATACTCAATACTTTATTCATATACTAAACATTCTCCTGAATAACATATGAAACAACACTCTCAGATTTGTTTTCTTCAAAAGGTCCATAGTGTCCAAAGAAACATATTATAAAAGCAATAATATCAATAACTAAAAAAGTAATAAATCCTATTAGAAATCCTTTAAGTATTTTCTTTATTGTTCTTGTTTGTTTTTCTGTGATTTTAACTTTTGATAAAACAATATTTTGTAAATCATTATCAATTAAATCATCTACACTAACATTTAATGCTTTAGATAATAATTTTAATTGTTCTGGATTTGGAGCAGTTTCCTCAAGCTCCCAATTAGAAATAGTTTGTCTTGTAACATTTACTTTTTCCCCTAATTGTTCTTGTGAAAGACCATTTTTCTTTCGCGAGTTTAAAATATTTTGGCCTAATGCCATAATCATCCCTTCTTTCACTTACAATTATATAAAACTACTACTTAACAAATCTACCAAAGGTCTTTGGAAGTTTGTCAAAGTCTTTTAACATTTATATTTATATTAACATTATATCATACTTTTTAAACATTTCTTTGTTCGTAATATCACTATATTGCGATTGAATAAGTTTCTAATTAACAAAAAAACGTATCTAAAACGTATCTAAACGCCTTTTTTGAGGTATAATTACCTAAAAATTGTAATCATAGAAAAACCCGCAATCCCTTATTTTATGCGGGTTTGCGGACTTATTTACCACAACATTGTTTATATTTTTTACCACTGCCACATGGACTGAGTGATACTATTTTCTAGCAATAACTTGCGAATAAGTTGTAATTAATGCTAATGATTTGTAAGATTTTCAACAAATTTTCAAAAAAATCACTCAAAAGGTATCTAAAAAGGTATCTAAAATACTTTTTTAATGTTTTTTCGCAATTTTTTAGCAAGTTTTTAAAAATATAAAATATTATTTTATTTGTTTTGATTATTCCATTTTATTTGTCTTTCCAATGCTTTTTCAATATAATTCCATGTTTCGTTGTTTGACAACCTAGAAAGAATAAATGGGTGCTTTGTTGATAAAAATATGTTTTTAAAATCATCTATTGTATAGTTATTTTTATCTAAAAATTCAACTATAAGGGCTGAATGTATTTGAGCTATATAATCATCTATTGTAAATTCTCTAAAGACATCTCCTTCTTTATCTAATTCTACAACTTGAACGTCTCTATAAGCAATCTGGGTTAGTAAATCTAATGCTATTTCTGGTTTGTTTTCATAGTTTGCAATTTCATACATTGTTACATATTCTTGTATCGCAAGTTGTAAACATCTAATAGCATTAAAGTTTTCTAATGCTCTATCATTTTTATTTTTTCTAGATGCTATCATAAAAATCTTATATCCTGAATTATCAAGATCTGCTCCAACTTTATTTGCAAATTGCCACATAATATCTCTAACATTAACACTTTTATTTTTAATTGATTTGAACTCTGTCATATATTCATTATAAACAAATTCTTTTTTTTTCATTATTCTTTCAAAAAAAAGTATCTCTCTTATTTTTTTATCATATTGTTCAAAATCTTTGATTGTTTTATCATTTAATTCTAATTTTTTCTTACTGTACATATCTGTTCTAACATATATCTTATTACTGCAATTTGGACATTTTCTATTTCCTTTTATTGGTGTTTCTAAAATACAACCGCAGTTTATACAAGCATTGCTATTTAAGCATTCTATTGCTTCACTTATATTGAAAGAACAGCTTCTCATGTAATAGTTATATTCTTCATTAAAATACTTTAGTTTTCGTTGGCTATTGTCACTCAAAACATCTACTACTTTTTCACTTTGAATTTTGCTCCTTTTTATATTTTCATTACTATCAAATTTAGTTTTTATATCATTAAGAATAATATTTAGTTGTGGATCACAACAATGCCCATACGAATCTTCAATATTTTGTTTTAGTTCCATCATTTTTTGATTTCGTTCTTCTTTATCTTTGATATTTTTTATTTCTTTAAGCTTTTTATGATATATGTCATTGAGTTGTTCATATATTCTTTTTTGAAAAGTCTCGAAACTATCAACATGTAGTTTTGAATACTTTCTTTCTAAATCTTTCAGTTGCCTAAAATATGACATCATTATTTCATCTGATAAAACATATTCTTTAAACGTATCATATCCCCTAACTTTTTTTTCATTCAAATCATCTATTTGCTGCATTAAAGATTTATATTCTCTTAAATATTTCGAGTCAAATAGCCCCATAAAATCACCTACTTTTCATTATTATATCACAATATTTATTATTTCAAAAACACCTGTGAAAAGGTATCTAAAAGGTATCTAAAATGAATTTTTTGTGGCTTTTCACAATTTTTTAGCAAAGAAAAAACTCGTGTTTTCCCTTATTTTATGCGGGTTTACGAGTTTATTTACCGTGGCACTGCTTATATTTCTTTCCCGATCCACATGGACATGGGTCATTACGTCCTATTTTTTGTGTTCTTTTTGGCTGTCTTTTTTTAATTTTGTTTGGGTCTTCTACTGCTGTTCCTTTAGCCACTTGTTTTCTTTCGGTGTTTTGTCTTACTTCAGCGTGTAGTAAGAATCTTGTTATATCTGTGTCAATAATATCTAATAGATTATCGAACATTTCATAACCTTCGGCTGTATAGGCTCTTAATGGATTTTCTTGTGCATAACCCCTTAAATAAATTCCTTCTCTAAGAAGACTCATTTCATTAATGTGATCCATCCAATGGGTATCTATTACTTTAAGTGACACTGCTTTTTCAAATTCATTTCTTATTTCTTCTGGTACTTCTGACATACGTTTTTCATATTCTTGGGTTACCTGATCATAGATTGTATTTGTTAGGCTGTCTGCATCTAGTTCATCTAATTCTTTTACTTCCAGTGGATCTCTAAGTAAGTTTTGGTTAACTGATTCTAGTATTTCACTAACGTCTAATCCTGTTAACGTACCATCTTCATTTACATGGTCTTTGACATATGCTTCTATATGATTATAGAAGTTTTTAAGAACATCGTCATGAATTGATTCACTATCTAAAATTTTATTACGTTTTTCGTAAATTATGCCACGTTGGTTATTTAAAACATCGTCATATTCTAGTAATGTTTTACGAGTATCAAAATTGTTTCCTTCTACTCTTTTTTGAGCTGATTCTATAGATCTTGATAGTGATTTACTTCTTATTGAAAGTTCGCCATCAAAACCAACTCTTTGTAGCATCATTTTGGCCCTATCGGTTCCAAAACGAACCATTAATTCATCTTCAAATGAAACACAAAACTGAGTCATTCCTGGATCTCCTTGACGTCCAGAACGTCCTCTTAATTGGTTATCTATACGTCTTGACTCGTGTCTTTCGGTTCCAAGAACACATAGTCCGCCTAATTCTTTTACGCCTTCACCTAGTTTGATGTCGGTACCACGTCCGGCCATATTGGTTGCGATTGTTACAGCGCCTTTTTGTCCGGCTTTAGCAATAATTTCGGCTTCTCTTGCGTTGTTTTTAGCGTTTAATACTTCATGTGGTATTTTTTCTTTTTTAAGCATTGAACTTAATAGTTCACTGTTTTCTACGGCAATGGTACCTACTAGTACTGGTTGTCCTTTAGCATGTCTTTCTTTTATTTCTTTGACAATGGCTTTGTATTTACCTTCAGCGGTCGCGAAGATTAAATCTCCAAAGTCTTGTCTTGCGACTGGTTTGTTTGTTGGTATTTGGATAACATACATGTTATAAATGTCTCTGAATTCTTCTTCTTCAGTTTTTGCTGTACCGGTCATTCCTGATAGCTTTTTATACATTCTAAATAAATTTTGGAAGGTGATAGTGGCAAGCGTTTTTGTTTCTTCTTGTATTTCCACGCCTTCTTTGGCTTCTATTGCTTGGTGAAGTCCTTCTGAGAAGCTTCTTCCTGGCATTAAACGTCCGGTAAATTGATCTACTATTATTATTTTTCCATCTTGAACTACGTAATCAAAATCTCTTTTCATACTGTAATTTGCACGTAATGATTGATTTATAAAGTGAACTAGAGTAGTGTGCTCGATATCGTATAAGTTTTCTAAATTAAAATATTTTTCGGCTTTTGCCATACCTTCATTATCTAAAGATACTGATTTTGTTTTTTCGTCATAAATATATCCTTTGTTTTCTTTTAGTGTTTTAACAAATTTATCAGCTTGGATATATAAATTAGCTGATTGCATTTTTCCACCTGAAATTATTAAAGGAGTCCTTGATTCATCTATTAAGACTGAGTCTACCTCATCTATAATAACAAAGTTTAATGGTCTTTGAACTCTATCTTCAGCCTTTACTACCATATTATCTCTCAAGTAGTCAAAACCTATTTCATTATTGGTTGAATACATAATGTCACAGTTATATGCTTCTCTTTTTTCGGTTGACGAGTAGTCACGGTAGTTAATTCCTACGGTTAGACCTAGAAAACGATAGATTTCACCCATCCAATCAGCGTCACGTCCTGCTAGATATTCGTTAACGGTGATTATATGGACGCCCTCTCCAGTTAAAGCATTAGCATAAGCTGGTAGAACAGAAGTTAAGGTTTTTCCTTCTCCTGTTTTCATTTCTGCTATATTTCCGTAGTGAATACATAAGCCACCAATTATTTGGACATAATATGGTTTTTCACCGATTACACGATAAGCCGCTTCTCTTGCAACGGCAAAAGCTTCTACCAATATATCTTCAACTGTTTGTCCTTCTTTTATACGTTCTTGAAACTCTTTTGTTTTAGCTTTTAATTCTTTATCAGAAAGTTTTGCCATTTGGCTATCCAAACTTTCTACTTCGTCGGCGATTTTTTTAAAACGATCTAATTCTTTATATTCGTGATCAAATATTTTTTTAAAAAATTGAATGTAATCATCCTTTCGGTCATATAACTATTTTATCAAAAATATGTAAGAAAAAAAAGACTAAAAGTCTTATTTTTCTTTAATTAAACCATAATTTCCGTCCTTACGCTTATAAATAACTTCTATTTCCCCGCTTTTTGAGTTTCTAAACAAGAAAAAATCATGATCTATTAAATTCATTTGTAAAATTGCTTCTTCTTCACTCATAGGTTTTAATTCAATATCTTTACGTTTAACAATTTTTGTTGTATCTTTTTCTTCTTTTTCTACCTCAAAGTCTATTGTTAATCCAACTACTTTATCTTTGTTTGCTTTTTTACTCATACGAGTTTTATTTTTTCGGATTTGTCTTTCTAATTTGTCTAAAACTAAATCGATGGCAGCAAAAACTTCTTTATTTGTTTCTTCTGCACGTAAAATCATTCTTTTGGCCGGAATGGTAACTTCAACCACCTGGTTAGGCCCATCAGTTTTTATCATAACTGTTGCCATAAATTGTTCAGGATTTTCAAAATATTTGTCAAGTTTCCCTAGTTTTGTTTCAACATAATTCTTGATGTCATCTGTGATTTTCACTTTCTTTCCACTAATTTTGTATTCCATATTATCACCTTCCGTCTATATTATAGCATAAATCGTTTTATAAATAAAGAAAAACTACACAAGTGCAGTTTTAATTTCAACGACATTTTTTGCCTGAAGTCCTTTGTCAGTTCTAACTAGATCAAATTCAACATATTGACCTTCAACCAACGTTTTATAACCTTCTGAAAGTATGGCTGAATAATGAACAAAAATATCTTCTTGATCGTTATATTCAATAAAACCAAATCCTTTTTCATTATTGAACCACTTGACCTTACCTCTCACATTCACATCTCCCTTCTATTAAGTTTACAAATTTACTATACCTCTATTTAGCCCT
>JAFUBK010000095.1 GCA_017460245.1 Bacilli bacterium | reverse complement strand
TAATATTATACATTATTTGAGAGCAATTTTATACTTGTAAAAGAAAAACAAGATTTTTTATAATCTTGTTTATATTTAATAAGTAGATGCGATTGAATGTTTTATTATCCATTTATTATTTATTTTTTCTAAAGTTATATCTTGTTTTAAGTACCACCAGGATTTAGTCATTCCAAATGGGGAAGCTAAAGTTTTAGTTTTGCCTGTTATACTAGCTTTGTTGCCATCTATTTTAACATCTATGCTTTCATGAATAGACTTATAATATTTTAATTGTCCGCTGATTACTGATTTTATATAATCTTCTTTTGTTTGTATTAATCCTGTCATATGGACAAGGGTATAATCATCTGCTAGTACTTTGTTTAAAATGTTTATATCTTTAGTTATGCTTGCTTCGCAAAGATCACTATATAACTGTTTGATTTCTTCGGTTTCAGCCATTTTAAATCCAATCTTCTACTCTAGATTTTGATGAATTTACTGATGAGCCCATAATGGCTAATCCTTCGGTTATGCTTGCGCCAGGGCAAATTGTTTCTAATTGATTTGGAATGCTTCCAAGGCCTGAACCTTCGTGAGTTGTAAATGGTCTTACTATTTTTCCAGTTAAGTCAGCGTCTTTTAGGGCTGTTACTAATTCTTCTGGCATTATTCCCCAGTATACTGGCGATCCAATATAAATTACTTCATAGCTTGATAAATCTGGAAGATTATTTATAATTGGGGCATTATGGTCTCTTTGTCTTTCTTTTGCCTCTTGGATGCATGTACTATAATCTTTAGCATAAGGTGTTGCCGCCTCTACTTTAAATGTATCTGCTTTCGTTATTTCTTTAATGTATTCAGCAATTACTTCGGTATTTCATTTTTCAATGTATCCTACTGAGTAATTTTCATCTGCTCTACTAAAATAAATTATTATACTTTTTTTATCTTTCATTTTTCCTCCTAATTTGTTTTTTACTATAGTCCATCTGTAAAACTTGTAAATACTTTTTTGGGGTCTCATGCAGTACATCCGTTGGTATAATCCGATGCATTATAATTAAATCATCTCTTTATTTTTGATGGATGTCTAGTTGATTATATGGTACTGATATTTTATGTTCTGATAAAACTAATAATACTGTTCTTAAGGCATCTCTTTTTATTTGAGGCTTTTGGACTGGTGAACAGTAAACTTTAATTTGGTATTTTATTGCTGATTCATCTAAGTCACTAACGCCTCTATATTCACAGTTTTCGACTTCTTTTTGTTGTTTTATTTTTGTTACTATTTCTTCTAATACCGTTTCAGCTTTACTTATTTCTATTTCGTATGGAAGTGGTACATCTATATTAATTAGGTTTGATACTATTTCGACTTTCTCAATATTTCTATTTGATATGGAAACAATATTTAATGATAGAATATCCATTACTTTTGTTGTTTTAAGACCTATATTTAATACTTTACCTGTTATGCCCTCATATTTTATAACATCACCTACGTTATAAAAATTATCTGATATTATATCAAAACCTTTTATTATGTCTTTTAAGGCGTCTTGAACTGCAAAACCAATAATAATACTTATTATTCCAACTCCTGCAATCATCGATGAAACATCGATTCCAAAGATGTGAAGAATTGTTAATACAGCGATGATGATTAAAATGTATTTACCAATGTTTTTTAACATTTTTAAATAAGTTTTACCTTTTTTGTTGTTTAATTCTTCTCAGTCATATGTTTTCCTTCTACTTGACAATAAATTTGTAAATGCTATGTACACTAGTGCAATGACGATAATTACAATTATTGATGATATTATTTTAACTAATAGTGTATTTTGTGCTAGTTCATTGATAAATTTCATGTAATCACTCTCCATTAGTATTATATCACATAAAAAGAAGCTTTTGCTTCTTTATTTGGTTATTACTTTTTTGTTCCAGCTTCTTTTTCCACATTTTGGACACTTCATGTATCTTGTTCTATTAATGTGCATGGCTAAGGAGACACTTGCGTAAGTTGGCACATATTTATGATTGCATTTTGCGCATTTATAATATCCCGCTGTTTGTTCTATTTTTAACGCACTATGCATACCGATGAAAAATGTTGTAAGCCCAAAAATTATTAAGAGTACGCTTAACCAAGTGGGCATTTTTATAAATGAGGCAACAAAAACAAGAACTAAAAATGTAGTTGATGAAATATATCCAATAACTATTTCAAGGTTTAACATTTTTTTGTCGGCCTGTTCTTTTAGTTTTGCCATTTCTAGTAAATTTTCTTCTAGTTTTGTTTCTTTTTGGTTCATATTGACTATTTGACCACTATATAGATCATTTATGGTAATACCAAGTATTTCACATAGCTGGTTCATATTACTGGCATCAGGTAAGCAAAGACCGTTTTCCCATTTTGATACTGCTCTATCTGTAATACCTAATTGCTCGGCTAATTTTCTTTGAGTTATGTTTTTTTCTTTTCTTTTTTGACTTATAAATTTACCTATTTTTATTTGATCCATATGTTTTCTCCTTTCTTAACTTTAATATACATAAAGTAATTAAAAATTAACATGAACTAAAAGTTGAGTTTTAATTATTATAGCAAAAAAAATAGAATTTCATCTATTTTTCTTCGTATTTTGGGTGCCATAAGGCATATCTTTTTAAGTCTTCTTCAGTTCCATTATAATATCTTACACCTTTGTTTAAAGTGGCTATTTCATCCATTTCTTCTTGTGTAAGGTTAAAATCACATAAGTCAAAATTATCTTTGATGTGATTTACATTTTTAGATCCTGGGATTACGATAAATCCCATTTGTATATGCCACCTAAGGATTATTTGCGCGGTGGTTTTTTGGTATTTATCTGCTAGATTTTTAAAAATTGGCTTTTCTATTAATGATTTATCACCATGACCTAATGGATACCAACACATTATTTTTACTTTAACATGCAAATTAAAAAGTGAGACTTATTTCTCACTTCTTGGCGTTTCTTTTTTGATTATGTTTAACAGTGATAGTATAATACCCAATAACGATACTATAATTAAGCTAATTGTAGCAGTATTAATAATTCCCTTTTCTTGGTAAAGAACTTCTCTTAAGCCGATACCGATATATCTAAATGGTTCCCAAGATGCGACTAAAACTTGCCATACATTATTTAGGTATTCATATGGTATTTGAACTAATCCCATTCCTAGAATAAACAATAGCATCGGAATTATTATTCCTTTTTTACCTAATAAATTTACTGATCCGTTTGCAAGTAACATTATTGTAATTGAAACGGTTGTTAAATATAGTGCTGGGGTGGTGAGTTTTATATCAACATTGGCAATGTTTATGGCTAGTGATGAGACTGTAAAGCCTACAGCAAAGGCCATAACAATCATGTAAAGTAATTTTTTTATATAGTCTTTTACATTATTTTCCCCTTTGATATTTAATGTGATTAAAAATGATGTTACTCACGATGTAATAAAAGTCATCATAATTAACATCATTGGCAAAAGCATAGCTTTTATACCAAGATAACTTATTGAGTTGATGCTTTTTATATCAAACGTTATTCCTGCTTTGGTTCCTAATGCAGTTACTATTTGTGATAATTGCATTGTTACCATTGGATTTAATCCTTCGTTGATTACGGCGTTAATTTTGCCGTCTTGATTTAAACTATTTTTGGTAAAGTCTTTGGGAACGGTTATTGTCATATAATATTTGCCGTCTTTTAAATTTTGTTTTATCTCTTTTTCATTTGTTACTTTTTGCAATTTGATAGCCTTGTTATCTGTTTTTAAAATATTTTTGACAAATTCATCACCGGCATTTATATTACCTTTTGGAGATGTTATTCCTTCATCTAATGAGATTACCCCTACTTTTATATCTTTTATTTCCATACTTAGTATTGGAAATGTTAGTAATAAAACTAATAAAAGGCCTCCTACCATACCTAGAAGTGGCATTAAAATTTTTTTCTTTTCCATAAATCTTCCTCCTAGTTAAATTATATTGCTTAATGCTTTTTAAATCAATAAACAATTTATAATGATTTGTTGACTAATTTCTTTTAAAATGTTATTGTTTTACTAGACATTGTGTTTAGGAGTTATTTATGAATAAAAATGAAATTAAAGCTGAATTAACTAAAGAAAAGTTATATAAATCTTATATGAATTTATATAAAAAAAAGGATATCACAAAAATTACTATTAAGGAAATTACAGATAGTGCGGGATATAATAGAGGTACTTTTTACTTGTATTTTAAGGATGTTTATGATATTCATGAAAAAATGAAAAAAAGACTTATTTTTAAGGCTAAAGATACTTTAAAAACAATTGGAAAAGAAAACAATGACATTTCTTTTGAGGTTTTGTTTAAAGCTATTGTTAGTTTTTATTTAAAAAACGAAAATGACTTATTACCACTTATTAC
>JAFUBK010000094.1 GCA_017460245.1 Bacilli bacterium | reverse complement strand
TGTTTCATCTTTAGCTAGAATCCATGGAGTCGTTTCGTCTATGTATTTGTTGCATCTTTTATATACTTCAAATATTTCTGTTAAAGCTTCGGCGATTTTTAAATCTTCCATTTTGGCTTCGACTTTTGTTTTTAAATTGATGGTTAAGTTTATTAATTCTTCATCTTCTTCTGAAGGGTCTTTTTTGGAAACTACACCATCAAAATACTTATGAGCCATAGTAATAGTTCTATTAACTAAATTTCCTAAAGTGTTGGCTAAATCAGAATTGTATCTTTCTGTTAATAAATCATAAGTTAAATTTCCATCGTTAGCAAATGGTATTTCGTGAAGTGCATAGTATCTTACTGCATCAACGCCATACTGATCTGCTAAATCATCGGCATATAGAACATTTCCTTTGGATTTGCTCATTTTTTCGTTTCCAGTTAGTAGCCAAGGATGCCCAAATACTTGAGACGGAATTTCTAAACCAAGTGACCATAAAAAGCATGGCCAATAAATTGTGTGAAAACGAATAATATCTTTTCCTACTAAGTGTAAGTTGGCTGGCCAAAGTTTAGTGAAAGTTTCGCTTGAACCATCGGGATCATAACCTATATTGGTTATATAGTTTGTAAGGGCATCTAACCAAACGTAAACTACGTGTTTATCATCAAAAGTTACAGGAATCCCCCAGGTAAAACTGCTTCTTGACACGCATAAGTCTTGAAGTCCTGGTTTGATAAAGTTATTTAACATTTCATTTTTTCTTGATTCTGGTCTAATAAAGTTGGGATGCGTTTCAATATACTCTACTAGTTTATCTTGATAGGCACTTAATTTAAAAAAGTATGCTTCTTCTTTAGCTTCTTGAACCTCTCTACCACAATCAGGGCATTTGCCATCTTTTAATTGAGACTCTGTCCAAAAGGATTCACAAGGCGTGCAGTATAAGCCACTATACTGACCTTTATAAATATCACCTTTGTCATACATTACTTTAAATATTTTTTGGACAATTTTTTCGTGGGTTGGATCGGTTGTTCTTACAAATTTATCATAACTAGTATTCATTTTGTCCCATATTTCTTGGATTTGAGTTGCTACTTTGTCGACAAATTCTTTTGGCGTAATACCGGCTTCTTTGGCTTTTATTTCAATTTTTTCGCCATGTTCATCGGTTCCAGTTTGAAAGTATACATCGTATCCTTGAAGTCTTTTAAAACGAGCAATAGCATCGGCTAGTATAATTTCATAGGTATTTCCGATGTGAGGTTTGCCAGAAGTGTAGGCAATTGCTGTTGTTATATAATATTTTTCTTTCATTTTTGTTCCTCCTTAGTTAATTTTATTTCACTAAATAATTCTGTAATAAATTTTTCTTGTACTTTTTGTTCTATTGGACTACCTGAAGCATCTTTATGACCACCACCATTATGTTTTTCCGCAAATTTACTTAAATCATATAACCCTTTACCTCGGTAGCTTATTTTGCCTGAAGCATCAATTAATATTATGAAATCAATGTTGTGATTATTTAATAAATAATTACCTAAAAGACTTTTATTACTTTCAGCAAAAATTATTCCTACTTTGTGGTTATCTATTTTACCTAGAATCAATTCTTTTTCTTTTCTTTTTATATATGAATCGATTTTATCTTTTTGAAGTTTAATTAAAAACTTTTCGCGTTTGGTATATTTAAATGTTTGGTGATGTTTTAAGTAGTTTGTAAAATATTTTATATATGTTTCTCTTCCTAAAATACTGAATAAATAGTCCATATTTAAAGCTGCTTTGTCGGACTGTGTTTTAAAATCATAGGTATCGACAATTCTTACGGCATTTACTAGTTGTTTGGTTACTTTTTTATGAAGAATGGAGTTATTGGATACTGTTAATAGATAATTATAATAGATGCTGGTGGCTGATTCTTTTTGTGTTTCGGTTTCGACTATTACCTTAGCAAAAGAATATTTATTTAGTGGTAGTGCAGTTGCGTGATGATCAAAAATTTTTACTTTTGAACGATATTTTTCGTTATCTTCGATTTCTTTTGCCAAAGAATCAGAAATACTTAGATCAGTTACATGAATTAAATCGTATTTGTTGATATTTTCTTTTAAAGTATTATCTACTTCTCCTGGATTTATTAAAATTGTATCTACTTTTTTATAAACTAATTTAGCAAGAATTACGGGAGTTATACCATCTTCATCAGCAATGTGGGTTATTAATAATAAATTAGTGTTTATCATTAGTGCTTCCAATACCTCCTTTTCTTATTTTTAAAATTTCTTCTTCATTGTCAGTAGTTAAGTATTTTAGAAACACTCCTTGGACAAACTTTTCACCTTGTTTAAATTCTTTGGCCTTTTCCCCTTCGTTTTTGATTTTTACAAAAATATGTCCTTCGTTGTCTTCATTATTGTAGTAATCTTTGTCGATAACTCCTGTTTGATTACACATCCGTATATTGTACTTAAATCCTAAACTACTCCTTATAAATAGTAGTAAAACTTCATCTTTATTCATGTCGGCTTTAATTCCTGTTGGAATTAATTTTGTTTCGTTTGGGTTTACAGTGAAGGCTTCTAACGTTGTAAAATCATAGCCGGCCGAATATGCGGTACTTCTTTTGGGAATATTATAATTTTTATAGTCTTCGATGGTTAAATTTGTATCTTTGATAAATTGTTTTTGGGATATTTTTTCAAATTTTCTTGCCATAATTTCCTCCTAATTAAAAAACGCCCTAAAGTTTAAGGACGTTTGTGGACGTGGTACCACCTTAATTTGTAAGCATTCTTACCTCTGACATTTAACGCATGTTGACGTTTTAGCCTAAATATCGACTAAACAGCTCCAGAACCATTTCCAATAGTCACCTTGTTTATTTCCACCAAACATAAACTCTCTATAAAGTCACCTATTTTTCTTTCTTTCTTTGCTTTTGCTATAGATTATAGCATTTTTTTGGTTATGATTCAATATAATTGGATAAAAATTTTGAAGCGATTTTAATTAATTCTTCTTCTTCTTTAGTTATTTTTGTCGTTGATAGCATAATTATCAGTCCAATAACATCACTATTGGCAATGGTGGGAATTATAACATAATACCCGGTTTCAATCTTGTCTTTAGTTACTGTAATAGTTGTTTGATCTTCGGTTATTATTTCTTTCCTATTTATTATAAGTTTTAAAAGATCTTCTGATAATTGATAATTAAGATGTTTTTTTAATGTCGTTCCTTCGGCAGCGATAACTTCATTAGTGTTAGTTATTAAGATGTTTTTTTTCAGTTGTGAAGATATTGTTTTGCACATTGCTTCTGCTAGATCTTTTTGTTTGTCTATTTGATTGAACCTTTTTAAGATTATGTTATCTTCTTCATTTATGTATATTTCTAAATTGTCTCCATTTTTAATACGTAGATTTTTTCTTATTTATTTTGGTATAACTACTCTTCCTAAATCATCTATTCTTCTTATTACTCCAGTTGCTTTCACTAAGTTCCCTTCTTTCTATGAATTAGTGTGTGATGAAATTGTTTATTTATACTTTTAAATTGGTAAATTTTAGTGTATAATGATGAGTGCCGGATTGGAGGAATTATAAATGGGAAAAACTTTAATATTTGGTCATAAGAAACCAGATACTGACAGTGTTACTTCGGCGATTGTTTTATCTTATTTAAAAAATAAATTAGGTCAAAATACTGAACCAAGGGTTTTAGGAGATATTAACAATGAGACCAAATTTGTTTTAAAATATTTTGGGTTTAAAACACCTAAGTTTTTAAATGATGTTAGACTTCAAATTAGAGATGTCGATTATGCTTCTAATCATTTTTTAAATGAAAAAGTATCTATTTTTAAGGCTTACAACTATATGAGCGATTCAAGAATCAGTACGGTTCCAGTAATAGATGAGGAACAAAATTATTTAGGTGTAGTTTCAATGAAGTATATAACTGCTGACTTAATTGATGGTGATTTGGGTGATTTATCTACTTCATAT
>JAFUBK010000093.1 GCA_017460245.1 Bacilli bacterium | reverse complement strand
GAAAACATATAAGTAACATCATTAAAGTTAGTAGCGAAGAAAACATTGTAGGATCTTATTTAACCCAAGACTTTAAAGAAAATATAAACTTTATTTCATTTACTAAAAACGGTATGGTAAAACAAACCAATATAAATGATTTAAAAGTCCAAAGATATTCCAAACCAATAACTTTAATGAAATTGAAAAATGATGATGAATTAATAAATGTCGAAATAGCTAAAAAAGAAACTATTGTTACAACTAAAAATGGTTATTGTTTAAGATATAATACTAACGAAGTACCATTAACTGGACTTCGTGGAAGTGGCGTTAAGTCAATAAGTCTAAAAGGAGACGTTGTTGTATCAGGACGTAGTTTTAATGAAACCCATTATTTAACAATATTTACTGATAAAAACACTGCAAAACGTATTAAAATAGAAGAAATAGAACCACTTTCACGTGCTAGAAGAGGTATTAGAATAATTAGAGATGTAAAAACAAATCCATATCATATTATTGATAGTTTTCCAATTAAAAATAAAACAAATATTGGACTCATAACTGATGATATTAAATACATTAAGGCAACCGACATAGTTATTGGCGACCGTTATCAAACAGGTTCAAATATTTCAAAAGAACAAATAGAAAAAATATTTCTAGAAGTAAACAAAGACGAAGAAGAAGTTGAAATTGATGTTTCTTTAGATAAAGTAGATGAGCAAATTTTGACTATAGATGATTTTCTAGGTGATTTAAAGATAGATTAATCTATCTTTTTTTCAGCATTTATGTTATAATATTACCTAAACAAAGGAGTGAAATAAAAATGAATATTAATGTTCGAAATTTTACAGAACTATTATGCAATTTGCGTCCATATATGGTAGAAGGCTTCTTAGAAGATTATTCTAAAAGATTTGAACAAAATCCTCAAATATTTAAAGATTTAGAAACATATATAACTTCTGAAAGCAAAAAAACACGTATCAAAAAATATTTTAAAATAAGATCCTTACTTGCAGACTATAATAAAATGTTTGAACGTATTGATAGTTGTAGTATGGTAGCAAAAAAAGATTTAATGAAGAATTTTTATACTTTTTTTAAAACATACGAATATGAATACAGTAAAGATTATAGATATTATCTTAAACAAATAAGCCAACTTCAAAGAAAAGGTATTGATCAATTGATAATCACATCGTGTTTTAACAATCCAAACTGTAATGTATTTAATTTTTACGAAAACGGCAAAATTAAAAATCATTTAAAACTATATACTGATGCGGCAATTAAAAGAGCTAAAGTATATCGTGAAAAGGGCGAAAGTAGTTTAATCGAGGGCTGTATATTAGATTTAGAAAGTCCATCTTATATGCTTTATAGATATCCAGTAGATAGCCTATATAAACCAATATCAAGCCTTCTAAAAACAACAGAAATTGATTTTGATCCAAGTATTCTTCCAGAAAGAGAAGAATTAAGTCAAAGACAAATAGATTTTAACAACGATATTTTTGAAACTCTAAGTGCAGAAGATCACTACCAAATTAATGATTGCCCAGAACTTGAAAATCAAAAAGTAAAAACACTTTATAAAAAGATAGATTAATTCTATCTTTTTGTATTCATAAATAATTAGTTGAATATATTATAAATAGGTGATACAAATGACTACAAAAGAAAATTTCAAAGAATTTGTAAAAGCGCATCCCATACTATTGAATCACGTTAATCAAGGGAAAATGACTTGGCAAAAATTTTATGAAATGTATGACATGTACGGTGAAAATAGTAGTGTTTGGGATGAATACTTATCTGCATCAACAACATTTGATATATTAGGATTTTTAAAAACATTAGATTTGGATAACATTCAAGAAGGAATAAATAGTATCCAAAGAGTCTTAGGCTTAATTCAAGATATGCATCCCACTCCAGGCAATCAAGAAGTTAAAAAACCGCGCCCAATATACAGGCATTTTGAAGACTAATGAGCTTAGAAACCCAATTTAAATTAAAAGAAAATCCTAACTACTTAAGATATTTAAGACAAAATTCTAGATGGTATAAATTATTAAATCGAAGTGATAAAAATTTTAAAACATTTGAAGAAGAAGTTAAAAGAGTTTATAAGTTAACCAAAGCAGATAGATTGTCAAAAACTTTAGATACCATTGATATGTTAGAAAAATTACTAGTAACATTAAAATAATTATGATACAATTGTTTTGGTGATGACTCTTGCGAGTAATAAGTGGAAAATATAAAGGACAAAAATTAGACGGATTTAATATAGAAGGAACAAGACCCACAATGGATAGGGTAAAAGAATCACTGTTTGCTAGTATCCAAAACAAAATTATAAACAGTACATGTCTAGATCTTTTTGCCGGAAGTGGGGCTCTAGGTATTGAAGCTATTAGTATGGGTGCAAAAACATGTGATTTTGTTGATAGTAGTAAAGAAGCTATAAAAACAATTACAAAAAATACTAGTAAAATCGAAGAAAAGTATGAAATTATCAATTGTGATTACAAAAAATATTTAAAAAACACAAACAAAAAATATGATATTATCTTTTTAGACCCTCCGTATAAACATAATTTACTTAATAAGTCAATAAAATATATAATCGAAAACAATATTTTAAATGAAGGCGCAATTATAATATGTGAGTATGAAGAAGAAATACCAGTATGTAATTTAAAAGAAATTAAAAGCAAAAATTATGGATCGAAAAAAATAAAAATTTTCGAAAAATAATTTTTTTTTGCTCAAAAAAAGGAAATCGCTATTTTAATATCGTATGTTATTAATAGGGAGGTAAAAATGTTTAAAAAATACCCTTTTATAAAACAATACGACCAGCAAGAATGTGCCGCTGCAGCAACATGGATGGTAGTAAAATATTATCGTGGTCATATAAACATAAGTAAATTAGCAACAATGTTAAAGACAACTAAAGAAGGAACCAATGCTTATAACATCGTGCAAACATTAAACAGTCTTGGTTTTGAAGCAAAAGGAATAAAAGAAAAAAAACTAGAAAACACAAAAAATCCTTTTATCGCTCACGTTATTATAAATAATATATACAAACACTATTTGGTAGTCTATGAAATTAATAATAATTACATCTTAATAGCCGATCCGGCAGATAAAATAAAAAAAATCAGCCACAAAGAATTCTACCAGATGTGGACAGGCATAAAAATAATCATGCATCCGATTAGACCCATAGTAAAAGAACAAGATGTTTCAATATTTTTATTTTTAAAAAATTTGTTATTTCCTTATAAACATCAAATTCTAAAAATAGGTTTAATATCTTTATCAATAACAGCTCTTTCGATAATTGGATCTTTTTTCTTTCAAACTCTAATCGATAATATGAAAAGCATAAAAAACACCTGTATATTTTTCATTATTATATTAATTACAAATTTGCTAATTACCTATTATCGAAATATGTTTTTAACAAAATTTACTTATAAATTAGATCAAAAAATTTCCAATATCACATTTAAACATTTACTAAACCTCCCTTATCTTTATTATCATAATCACACAACAGGTGACGTCGTATCCCGTATTAATGACCTTTCTTTGCTTAAAAAATTAATCGGCAAAACTATAATAACTATTTTTATCGACTTGCCACTTTCAATCTTTACCGCATTAGTACTTTGCAGTATCAACAAACTTTTATTTTTAATAGTTTCTTTCGTATTAGTTTCATATGCTTTAGTAATTATCATAACGCATAAGAAAACAAATTATTATATAAATCAAACTCAAAATCAAAAATCTGAAGTCAATTCATATCTTGTAGAAGCAATAAGTGGTTTTGAAACAGTCAAAGGCTTAAACATTGAAACTAAAATTAAAATCAATCTAAAAGATAAATACCGAAAATACATAGGTGGCAATCTAAAACTAGATTGTTTAATAATAAAAATTTCAACTTTAAAAGATTTACTTAATATAATTGGTCAAGTGACAGTAACTATTTTAGGAATAACATTTGTACAAAATCAAATTTTAAAACTAGGCGAGCTAATTACATTTATAACACTCTCAAATTTATTTTTACAACCAGTAAGAAATATCATTGATTTAGACATTGAAATAAAAGAGTCAGCGAATGCTTTAAAAAGAGTATTAGAACTGTTAATAATTCAAAAAAATGAACCAACAAAAAAATTAAAAGGCGATATTAAGTTTAAAAACGTTAGTTGCTCGCTTGACGAAGTTACAAACATTATTAAAGATATTAATTTGAAAATAAAAGAAGGAAGCAAAGTTCTATTAACCGGCTCCTCTGGCAGTGGCAAAAGCACATTGTTAAAAGTTCTTAAAGGTTATTATCCATATGAAGGAAAAATCTTTGTTGGATCCGCACCTTTAGAAAAAGTAAATAATATAATTTATACCTCTCACAAAGACATATTATTTACCGGAACTATTAAAGATAATTTAACCATAAAAGATAATAAAGGATTAAAAAAAAATATTTATATATGCAAATTAGATGAGTTAATAAACAGTCTAGATCTGGGCTTGAACTTTTTAATCGAAGAAAATGGCATCAATTTATCATCAGGTCAAAAACAAAGAATTTCATTAGCTCGTGCCCTTCGCAAATTTGATATTTTATTAATTGACGAAGGACTAAATAGTTTGAATCAGCAGCTAGAAAGGAGTGTTTTAATAAATTTATTTAAAGCTTATAAAAACAAAACAATAATAGTAGTTTCCCATCATCTTGATAATAAAGACTTATTTGATCAATTTATAAAGATGGAAAACGGGAAAATAATTATTAACAAAAAGAAAGGAGAAGTATGATATTAGATAAAACAGAGCTTTTAGAAATAAAAGGTGGGGCTGTAAAATGGACCGTAGTTGCAATAGTAGGATCCGCAATAACTTTTATAACT
>JAFUBK010000092.1 GCA_017460245.1 Bacilli bacterium | reverse complement strand
GGTTATGATTTTTAAAAAACATTTTGGAAGATGCATCGCTATTTTGCATAGTGGTCTTTCTGATGGTGAGAAATATGATGAATGGCGTAAGATTGAAAGAGGAGAAGTTTCGATTGCAATTGGAGCAAGAAGTGCTGTTTTTGCACCGTTTACCAATTTAGGAATTATTATTGTTGATGAAGAACATTCTGCTACTTATAAACAAGAAAATACTCCACGTTATGATGCGATTGATATTGTTATAAAAAGAGCTAAAACTTATAATTGTCCGGTTATTTTAGGTAGTGCAACACCTAGCGTAGAAAGTTATACAAGAGCTAAAATTGGTGTTTATGAACTTTTAAAAATGAAAGAAAGGGTTAATCATAATTTACCTTTGGTTCATTTGGTTGATATGAGAGATGAGTTTAAAAAAGGTAATAGAGTTTTTTCAGAAATACTTGTGGATAAAATTAATGATAGATTATTAATAGGTCAGCAAGTTATGATTTTACTTAATAGAAGAGGTTATTCGACAGTTGTGAGTTGTAAAGAGTGTGGTTATACACATAAATGTCCTAATTGCGATATACCTTACACTTATCACAAAAGTACTAATAGTATGAGATGCCATTATTGTGATAAAGTTGAACCTAAATTATTAGAGTGTCCTGTTTGCCATAGTAAAAACATTAATTCTTTTGGTATGGGAACTGAAAAGCTTGAAACTTTAGTTAAAGAAAAATTTGAAATGGCCAAAGTTGTAAGAATGGATGTTGATACAACTAGAAACAAAGGGGCGCATGAAAAGATAATTCACGATTTTGAAAGTGGAAAATATAATATTTTAATTGGAACACAAATGATTTCTAAAGGACTTGATTTTCCTAATGTAACTTTAGTAGCGGTAATTAATGGTGATGCTTCTTTAAATATTCCTGATTTTAGAAGTGCCGAAAGAACTTATCAGCTTTTGAGTCAAGTTTCTGGAAGAGCTGGTAGGAGTGAAAAAAAAGGCGAAGTTATTATTCAAGGATTTAATATGGATCATTATAGTATCAACGCTGCATGCAAACACAATTATGAGATGTTTTATAGTTCTGAAGTTAAGATAAGAAAGGCATTAAAATATCCACCTTTTTATAATCTTTCATATGTTAAGATAAGTGGTAGAGATTATGATGTTGTTTTTGATGAAGCTAGAAACATTGCTTGTTATTTGAATGATAAATTACCTAATAATATTATTTTGGGTCCTAGTGTTAGTACTATTCCTAAAATTAATAATGTTTATTATGTTGGAATTATTATTAAATTTAAAAACACGAAAGAAGTTATTGTGCCATTAAGATTTGTTGTTGATAAATACAAAGTTAATAGTAAAGTAACGGTAGATATTGATTTAAATCCTATGAAAATGTGAGAAAATATGTTAAAATGAAAAGTAGGGTGAAAGAGTATGAACTTAGAGGATATTAAAATGACAAAAGAACCGGTAATAGTTTTTATGGGAACGCCAGATTTTAGTGCGACTGTGCTTGAAGGTTTGCTTTTAAAGTATCCGGTGAGAGCAATTGTTACTCAACCTGATAAACCAGTTGGCAGAGGCGGTAAAATCAAATTTTCACCTGTTAAAGAAATAGCACTTAAAAATGATATTTTATGTTTACAGCCTGATAAAGTAGAGGATATACTTCAAGATATTAATGTGATGAATCCAGATATTATTATTACGTGTGCTTATGGAAAGATGCTTCCTTTGGAATTGTTAGTAATGCCTAAGTTTGGGTGTATTAATGTTCATGCTTCACTTTTACCAAAACTACGAGGAGGAGCTCCTATCCATCATGCGATTATTGATGGATATAAGGAAACTGGTGTTACGATTATGTATATGTCTTCGCAAATGGATGCTGGAGATATTATTAGCCAAGAAAAAGTTTCTATTTCTGAAGATGAGACAGCGGAAAGTTTGCATGATAAATTAATGGTTTTGGGAAGAGATTTACTTTTAAATACTTTGCCTAGTATATTTAATAAAACTAATAAACGGATTAAACAAGATGAGTCTTTAGTTACTTATGGTTTTGTTATAACAAGGGAAGACGAATACATTGATTTTAATAAACCCAAAAGAACTATTATTAATCAAATTAGAGGATTAAATTCTTGGCCGGGCGCTTATTGTTATTATGAAGATAAAATTATGAAAGTATGGGAAGCAAGACGTGGGGATAAATATGATGAACATGCTTATCCCGGTGAAATCATTGGCCTTTATGATGATGGATTTGGAGTTAAGGTTCTTAATGGAGAAGTTGTTTTTACAGTTATTCAACCGGAAAGTAAAGGTAAAATGAAGGCTAGTGATTTTATCAATGGTCATGCTAATTTGTTAGGTAAGGTGCTTAAGTGATGTTTAAAAGGATAAAAGAAAGTCCTACATACGAAAAAATTAAAGAACTTTGGAATAATTCTAAAACACGTTCAATAATAGTATTGGGTTTTTGGCTGGCGTTTATATTTTTGGTTATTGTTTTCGCAAGGGTTAGTTTTCCAAGTAGTAATGAAAGTAATGTTATTATAAATGACAATTTTGCTAGCTTAAATAGTTATGATTTTACTTATGAGACTAGTGATTTACTTATTAGCGGACAACAGTATGATAAAAAACAATTGTTTTATTTAAATAACCATAGATATTACTACAACGAAAATGTTTATTTGTTTGATGATAAAGCTATTATTCAAAATAATTTTGATTTAAATGTTTTAAAAATTAATCATTTATTTCTTAACAATTTACTTAATGGGATAAATTATTCTAATGGTGATGGTTTTAGGCAGTATGTAGTTTCACTTGATAGATTTATTAATTTATATGAAATTGATACAGATTTAGATCTGTCTAAAGCTATGAATTATAACATCGTAGTTACTGTTTATACTAGTGATAATATAATTAATAAAGTGGTTATGGATTTAACTAATTATAGAATTTTAAAAACAGGAGATAATACTCGTTATTTATTAAATATTTATTATTATAATGTAAATAAATTGTCTGATTTTTCGATTGATTTCGATAAAAGAATAGGAGTGGTAGAGTGACAATACAATTAGTAATTTTAATTTTAGCCTTAGTAGCAGTAATTTATGTATTTAAAAATTTTAATGCATGTGTTTATTTTGTAGTAATGGTTGATATATTTTTAAGAATTATTACTTATTTGAAGGCTAATTATTTAAGAGCAGATGCATTTAGTTTTTTCGATGTGATTCCATCTAATGTGCTTAGTATTATAAATAGTTATGATCTTGGAATTTTTAATGAAGTTTTAGTCATATTATACATTATTATTTATATTGTTTTTGAAGTTTTACTTATTAGATTGTTTATTAGAAGAAAATTTTAAATTTTCTTTTTTTTATATTTTATTCCAAACAAATGTATCTATTAATTATGATAGAAATATGATATACTTATTATAGGTGATTTTTATGTATGCATATATTAAAGGGTTTATAAAGGAAATAGATAGTAGTTATATTGTTTTGGATAATAACGGAATTGGCTATATGATTTATACTGCTAGCCCTTATTCTTTTGATATTGATAAAGAATATACTGTTTATTTATATCAATATGTAAGAGAAGATGAGATTAGTTTATATGGATTTAAAAGTTTAGAAGAGAAAAATTTATTTTTGAAATTGATTGATGTTAAAGGGCTTGGGTGCAAGATGGCACTTCCGATGCTGGCATCGGGTTCTCCTGAAGGTATTATTGATGCGATTGAAAGAGAAAATATTTTATATTTAAAAAAGTTTCCTAAGATTGGGGATAAAGTGGCAAGACAAATTATTCTTGATTTAAAAGGCAAGCTTGTTTCTAAAGAGGAGGCTAGCGCGGCTAATTACGGAGAACTTACTGATGCCCTAAAGAGTTTGGGTTATAAAAATAATGATATTAATAAGGTTTTAAAACAGGTTAATCCTAGTGAAACGTTGGAAAATCAAATTAAAGAAGCTTTAAAATTATTACTTAAATAAGAGATAAATATTAAAAAACAAATACGTTTTAATATTTAGTTTTTTGTTTTAATCTTATTTATATTGTTTTGGGAAATAATTAGAAGGAGGCATTTATGGAAGAAGAGAGAATAGTTACAAATCATGAACTTAAAGAAGACACTTTTGAAGGAACTATAAGACCAGATAGTATTGATGAATATATAGGACAGTCTGAAGTTAAGGAAAATTTAGATGTTTTTATGAAGGCGGCTAAAATGAGGGAAGAAGCATTAGACCATGTTTTGTTATATGGCCCTCCTGGTCTTGGCAAAACGACTTTGGCTTATATTATTGCCAATGAAATGGGGACAAATATTAAAACTACTAGTGGTCCGGCTATTGAAAAAAGTGGTGATTTGGCAGCGGTTTTATCTACTTTGGAGCCTGGTGATGTTTTGTTTATTGATGAGATACATCGTATTCCAAGATATATTGAAGAGATTTTATATTCAGCGATGGAAGATTTTACTTTAGATATTATAGTTGGAAGTGATTCTTCTAGTCGCAATATTAGAATTGACCTGCCTCCATTTACTTTAGTTGGTGCGACTACTAGAGCTGGAGATTTGACGGGTCCACTTCGTGATAGATTTGGTATTGTTTCTAAACTTAATTTTTATACTGAAGATGAGCTTACACAAATTGTTCTTCGTACTAGTAGGGTTTTAGATTCACCAATTGATGAGGATGCGGCTATTGAACTTGCTAGAAGAAGTAGGGGAACGCCTAGAATTGCGAATAGATTATTTAAAAGAGTTCGTGATTATGCTTTGGTTTTGGGTAGTGGTAATATTGATTTAAAGGTTACTAAAATTGCTTTGGATAAGCTTAAAGTTGATGCTTTTGGACTTGATGAAACCGACTATAATTTACTTAAGTCTATTATCGAAAAATTCAATGGTGGTCCTGTTGGAATTGATGCACTTGCGTCTTCTATTGGTGAGGAAGTTACTACTATTGAAGATGTTTATGAACAGTATTTATTACAAAATGGTTTTTTAAAAAGAACTTCTCGT